>NZ_LZJJ01000384.1:0-1145 GCF_001667625.1 Mycobacterium sp. E1715 | reverse complement strand
CTGTCGCCGAAGCGATGAACATGGTTGACTATTTGCGGTCGCAGCTTCTGTGTTCGTGTCAAACTTTCGCAGGATCTATCGTTGCGGCCGCGGTTCCTGCGAGGTTAATCGGTCGGGTGAAGTTCCGGCGACTGAGCGAGGTATGGCGGTCGTACCAGGCCCGGGGCATCGAAAGGCGATGCCCCGCACCCAGAAGAAAAGGAAAGATCGAGAGATGCCACAGGGAACTGTGAAGTGGTTCAACGCGGAGAAGGGCTTCGGGTTCATCGCCCCCGAAGACGGCTCCGCCGACGTGTTTGTCCACTACACGGAGATCCAGGGTTCGGGCTTCCGCACCCTCGAAGAAAACCAGAAGGTCGAGTTCGAAATCGGCCACAGCCCTAAGGGCCCCCAGGCCACCGGAGTCCGCTCCGTCTAAAGGACGAGCCGAATCTCCACGAACCCCCCGTGCAGTCCCGCGTAGCGGGCCCGCCGGGGGGTTTTCGTATTGCGGCCGGTTTGCGACGCCGCGCCGGTTGCCTCAAGACGCGGATGGCGGACCTGGCCTACTGTCGGTGGCGTGAGCCAGCTTTCCTTCTTCACAGCGGAGTCGGTGCCCCCCGCGGTCGCCGATCTCTCCGGGGTGCTGGCGGCTTCCGGTCAGATCGTCTTGGTCGGCGGGCCGGAGGGGCAGGGTGCGCGCCTTTCCGTGGTGGTGGATCAGGCCTGGCGCGCCGCCGCGTTGGCCGAGATGATCCGCGAGGCGGGGCTGGAACCCGAGATCTGCCGGACCGACGAGGACACGCCGTTGGTGCGTACGGCGGTGACCCCGGCCTTGGTGAGCCTGGCGGCCGAATGGACGCGCGGGGCGGTCAAGACGGTGCCGCCGCGCTGGCTGCCCGGACCGCGTGAATTGCGGGCCTGGACGCTGGCGGCCGGTCATCCGGAGGGCGACCATTACCTTCTGGGTCTCGATCCCCACGCGCCCGATACCCATTCCCCGCTGGCGTCGGCTTTGATGCGGGTCGGAATCGCGCCGACATTGATTGGCACCCGCGGCGGCCGCCCGGCGCTGCGGATCAGCGGCCGTCGTCGGCTATCACGCCTGGTAGAGAACGTGGGCGAAGCCCCAGACGGCGTTGACGCGTCAGCGGTGTGGCCGCGGG
>NZ_LZJJ01000383.1:0-1823 GCF_001667625.1 Mycobacterium sp. E1715 | reverse complement strand
CAGGCCGACCTCGAGAAGAGCCAGCTGCTGTTGGAGTACCTGGTCAATGCGATCCAGCAACGCCGCCAAAACCCCGGCTCCGACATGCTGTCGCAAGTCATGGCCAGTGACGGTGACTTCACCGATCTGGAACTGCTGGGCATGAGCCACCTGCTGATCCTGGCGGGCCTGGACACGGTGACCGCGGCGATCGGATTCTGCCTGTTCGAGTTGGCGCGCCGGCCACAGCTGCGCGCTTCGCTTCGCGAGAACCCAAGGCAGATCCGGGTTTTCATCGAAGAGATCGTCCGGCTGGAGCCCTCTGCGCCGGTGGCCCCCCGGATCACCACCCAATTCGTCGAAATCGGCGGCATGACGTTGCCGCCCGGCACATCGGTGCGGTTGTGCATGGCCGCGGTCAACCGCGACGAGAGCGACGCCACGTCCGTCAACGAGCTCGTGATGGACGGAAAGGTCCACCGGCACTGGGGGTTTGGGGGCGGACCGCACCGCTGCCTGGGCTCTCATCTGGCGCGGATCGAGCTGACCGTCATCGTCGGAGAATGGCTCAGGCAGATCCCCGACTTCGACGTGCCGGCGGACTACGTCCCCGCGATCAACTACCCGTCGAAGAGTTTCGCGCTCAAAGAATTACCGCTGCGCTGGGGCTGATTCGGCCAGCCCCGGCGCAGCGGTATCCGCCTTACTTGCGCAACTCCGTCGCCGCGACCTGGACGAACACACCGGTGTCCTCGGCCATCAGCAGGCCTCGACCACGGGGCAGCGGCCCACCCTTCATCTTGCCGCGGATGAAGCCCTCGTCCGGGTCGGCGTCCATGACCAGCAGCGGCGCGTTCGCCTGGGCCAGCGCTCGCAACATCGGGTCGCTGCCCGCCGACGACCAACCACCGAAGGTGCGCGTGACGAGCACGTGCAACCCGACGTCGGCGGCCCTGGTCACCCACGGGGCGGCCTTGTGCAGTGGCGAGTCGAAACCTGCCGGCAGCTGCTGGATGTCGTCGACGATCAGGAAGATCTCCGGACCGCTCCACCACGACCGCGACAGCAACTCCTCGGCGGACAGACCCGGCGGCGGCTCGCGTCCGGCCAGGACCGCCGCCAACTCGCCCATCATCGCCTGGACGCCGTCGAGGTTGTAGGCGAATTTCTCGACATAGTCCGGACCCAGCGTGGTCAGCAGCTGGCGCCGCGGGTCCACCAGCCAGACCTGTGCCGACGGCTGGCCGGGCGGCGGCGTGGGCGCGCTGCTGGCTCCCGGCGCGTACAGCCGGCCGATCTCGGACATGATGGTGGCCAGCGTCGTGGTGCGCCCACATTCGCGTCGACCCGTCACCATCAGGTGCGCGTTCTCGGCGAAGTTGAGGTACACCGGCGACAGGTCCAATTCGGAGATGGCCCAAGCGATTCCGCCCGCACCGACGCCCTGTCGCGTGTCCCGTGCGGCCAGCTCGCGCAATTGCTCCACGTCGAACCGCGCCGGGAGGCGGCGCACCGGCGGGGCCTGGCTGCTCGTCAGGCGGCTCACGGCGTCGATGACGCTGTCGGACTCGAAGACGTAGTCAGCTGTGCTCCCGAGCGCGGGGCGGGCCACCAACGTGTGCAGACCGGCCTGTGGGTCGGAATCGAGGCGGACGTAGTTGACCGCGACCATGCCGCGGCCCGGCTTGACCGGAACTTCCTTTGCGAACCGGGACCGCACCAGTTTGGCGTCCTCCACGGCGGCCAGCCGCAGCTCGACCCGGGAGCCGAACCCGCTTCGCACCGGGGGCCGCAGCTCCGATTCGCGATCGGCCGTGACCACCACGTGGACCCCGAACGACGGG
>NZ_LZJJ01000382.1:0-4123 GCF_001667625.1 Mycobacterium sp. E1715 | reverse complement strand
CGACCGCGGCGGTCTCGGCCTCCCGGACCTCGGCGGCCGCACGCTCACCGGAACGGATCGCGCCGTCGATCCACCCGCACATCACGGCCGAACTCTCGGTGCCGGCCCAGTGGATGCGGCCGCACGGCTCGCGCAGGGTATAGCCGAATTCGGTCAGCACGCCGGTCGGTGCGTGACCGATCATCCCGCCGCCGGAGTAACGGTCAACGGTCCAGTTCTGCTCGTGGTACTCCTGCGGCGTTCTCGCCTTCTCGCCGAACCGGTCGACCAACTCGCCGATGAGCGCCGCTCTCCGCTCGGCCTCATTGAGCTTGGTCAACCGCCGCGCCGCGGGCCCTTCGGTGATGACGCACATGACCCCGGGGTCGCCGCTGTCGGTGCAGGCGTCGATCGTCAGGGTGGCCGGGGATCCCGGTGCGGCCGACTGACCCGACAGCCCGTCGGCACGCCAGAACGGCTCGTCGTAAATCACCGACGTCTTGATGACCGCGCCGCTCGGCATGCGCTGGTGCAGCATCGCCCTATCCACCGGCAGCATCGGCTCGTAGACGATCGACGTGGCGACCGCCAGCGGGATCGCGACGATGACCCGTCGGGCGCGCACGGTCAGGTCGGAGGCCGTCACCGTCACGCCGTCGGCGTCCTGGGCGATTTGGCGGACCGGTTGCGAAAGGTGCAGCGCGTCGCCCAGTTCGGCCGCGATGGGACCGTAGATGGCGCCCATCCCGCCGACCGGGCGGGCGTCCTGGGAGCCGCCTTTGCCGGAAATCGCGAACGTCAGCCCGCCTGCCGACGCCGTCTGCAACAACCCCCACAGCAGCGACGTCTCCGACGCCGCCGAGGTGTAGAGCCCGGCGAAGGCCATGTCCAGCATCTCGCGGGCCTGCTTGGACATGGTGTTCTGTTCGATCCATTCACCCAGGCTGATGCGGTCCCACTCGTCGGCGTGTTTGGCGTCCCAGGGGGCTTCGCGCGGAAGCGATTTGGCCATCTTCTCGATCGACAACAATCCGACCCCGAGGTTGGCGACCGCCCACGGGCTCATCGTCCAGGGAATGGTGCCGCCGTAGCGGTGTCTCTTGCCGTCGACGATCATCATGGCGTCGCCGTCGTTGTGCTGCTTGTACTCGGCCACCCCGAACTCGTCCATCAGCGCGTAGATCCGATCCTGGCCGGGTCCGATCCACGCGCCGCCACGGTCGATCCACGTGCCGTCGGGACGGTACTGCGTGTAGGTGCGGCCGCCAACCCTGTCGCGCGCCTCCAGCAAGGCCACCGAAAGACCGGCCTGTTTCAGCCGCAGGGCGGCCGCCAGACCCGCGAATCCCGCTCCGACCACGCAGTAATCGACCTCTGACACGGCTGGCTCCTCAACCTTGGTCCCGCCCCAGCAGCAAACTACACCGCGGGCGGCGCCGGTGGTGGGGGGTTAACACAGATTTCTGCGCGCGTTCTTGCCGGTCATAGGGTTCGGGTGTGTTGACGCATACGGTTCGCGTGCGGCGCAGCTCCGACCGATTCCCCCGCGAAGAGCACCTGGCGGCAAAGATCGCCGAAGTCGCCGCCGACCCGGTTGCCGTCGAGCCGGAAACCGCGGAGATGGTGGTGAACCGGATCATCGACAACGCGGCGGTCAGCGCGGCCGCCGTGCTGCGCCGGCCGGTCACCGTGGCGCGGCGGCAGGCGCTGGCCCACCCGGCGCGGCGCGGGGCCAGGATTTTCGGCGTCGACGGGACCTATTCGGTGGAGTGGGCGGCCTGGGCCAACAGCGTCGCCGTGCGCGAACTCGACTTCCACGACACGTTTTTGGCCGCCGAATACTCCCACCCCGGCGACAACATTCCCCCGCTGGTCGCGGTGGCCCAGCAGCTGGGACTGCCCGGCGCCGACCTGATCCGTGGTGTGGTCACCGCCTACGAAATCCAGATCGGCCTGGCCCGCGGAATTTGCCTGCACGAGCACAAGATTGACCATGTCGCGCATCTGGGCCCGTCGGTGGCCGCCGGCCTGGGGACCATGCTGCGACTGGACACCGAGACGATCTATCAGGCGGTCGGGCAGGCCCTGCACCTGACCACCAGCACCCGCCAGTCCCGCAAGGGGCTGATCTCCAGCTGGAAGGCGTTCGCCCCCGCGCACGCGGGCAAGGTCGCCATCGAGGCGGTGGATCGCGCGATGCGCGGCGAGGGATCGCCGGCCCCCATCTGGGAGGGCGAGGATGGGGTGATCGCGTGGCTGCTGGGCGGACCCGACCGCGAATACCGGGTGCCGCTGCCCGCTCCCGGCGAGCCCAAGCGCGCCATCCTGGGCAGCTACACCAAGGAACACTCGGCGGAATACCAGAGCCAGGCCCCGATCGACCTGGCGCGGCGGCTCCGCGAGCGGATCGACGACCCCGGCCAGATCGCCACCGTCGTGCTGCACACCAGCCACCACACCCACGTTGTGATCGGAACGGGTTCGCGGGATCCGCAGAAGTTCGACCCGGACGCGTCGCGGGAGACGCTCGACCACTCGCTGCCCTACATCTTCGCCGTCGCGCTGCAGGACGGGAGCTGGCACCACGAGCGGTCCTACGCCGCCGAGCGGGCCCACCGGCCCGACACGGTCGAGTTGTGGCGCAAGATTTCGACGGTCGAGGATCCGGAGTGGACCCGCCGCTATCACTCGGCGGATCCGGCGGACAAGGCGTTCGGGGCGCGGGCCGTGGTCACGCTGAAAAGCGGGGAAGTGATCGTCGACGAGCTGGCCGTCGCCGACGCCCACCCGTTGGGCGCGCGACCGTTCCGGCGCCCGCAATACGTCCAGAAGTTCACCGAGCTCGCCGGCGTCGTCGTCGAACCGGCTGAGCGGGAGAGGTTTTTGGCCGCGGTGACCGCGCTGGCCGATCTGCGGGCGGGAGAACTCGGCGCGCTGAATCTGACCGTTGACCCGCGAGCGCTCCAGCGGGCGCCGACGATCGCGCCGGGAATATTCGGTGAGTGAATCGCGTGTGCGCTCAGGGCATTGCGTGTGCGCCCAGGGCGCAATTTTCGCGGATTTCTCGCCCTCAGTTCACACTCAATGCCCTCGGCGCACACTCGGTCGGGGCGCTTAGGGGTTAGCGGCCGGTCCGCCGTACTGCCACACCAGGTTGTGGGCGCCGGTCATCGTCGGGTTGCACCACATCGTCCTGCCGTTGCCGTCCTGGGTGGTCGCGTGCAACACCGTGCAGGAATCGCCGGGCCCCGGGGTGTCGGCACCGGCGACGGCGACGGGTGAGCCGGCGGCGACCGTCGCCAGCGCCGCGGACGATATGACGATTCGAAACCTGCTCATGATGGACGCCTCCTAAGGGCCGCGCCGATCCGGTTTCACGGTATCCGGCGGCCGAGTCGCAGGCAAAGAATTCTTGCGCGGCTCGAGTGCCGCTGAGCTAGAACACGTTCTAATCTGACCACCATGGGATTTCTCAAGCCTGAGCTGCCGCAGCTCGACATGGCCGAGTGGAACAAGGGCACCCGTAGCGAGAAGATCCGGCCGATGGCCAAGCACTGGGCCGAGGTCGGCTTCGGCACGCCGGTCGTGCTGCACCTGTTCTACGTCGCCAAAATCCTGCTCTACATCCTTGGCGCGTGGGTGTTCGCGTCGGCCACCAGGGGACTCGGCGGGTTCACCCACGTCGCGTCGTGGTGGTCGGAGCCGATCGTGTTCGAGAAGGTCGTGCTCTACACGATGTTGTTCGAGGTGATCGGGCTGGGTTGCGGCTTCGGCCCGCTGAACAACCGGTTCTTCCCGCCCATGGGCTCGATCCTGTACTGGATGCGGTTCGGCACCATCCGGCTGCCACCGTGGCCGAACCGGGTCCCGCTGACCGAGGGCACCAAGCGCAAGCCGATCGACGTCGCGCTGTACGCGCTGTTCCTGCTGGTGACGTTCGCGGCGCTGTTCGCCGACGGCACCGGACCGATGCCGGAGCTCGGCACGACGATCGGATTGCTGCCGGCCTGGAAGATCGTGCTGATCCTGCTGCTGCTCGGTGTGCTCGGCCTGCGCGACAAGGTGATCTTTTTGGCCGCGCGCGGTGAGGTCTACGCGACCATGGCGGTGACGTTCCTCTTCGGCGGGGTGGACATGATCGTGG
>NZ_LZJJ01000381.1:0-2460 GCF_001667625.1 Mycobacterium sp. E1715 | reverse complement strand
CGCTCGACGCAATGACGAAGATCACAACGGGCAGCGACGAATAGATGACCCCGCTGACCCCGCCGGCCTGCCGCAGCAGGCGTTCGGCGGTGATGCGGTTGACGGTCGCGCGCTCAGCCCCGCCCGACTCGTCGGGTCCCGAGCTCGGCCCCCGATCGTCGGGTCGGGTCACCGCTGAATTTCGTAGTGCGGGTTGTAGATGGCCTTGGTGCCGTTCTCCAGCTTGCCCAGCCGGCCCCGCACCCGCAGCTTGCGGCCCGAGTCGATGCCGGGGATCCGGCGCTGCCCCAACCAGACCAAAGTGACGGTGTCGCTGCCGTCGAACAGCTCGGCGCGGACCCCGCCCGCACAGGCCTTGCCGTTACATTCCACGCTGCGCAGCGTGCCGATCATCGTGACCTCTTGGCCACGCTCGCAATCGATAACCCGTTGCGCGCCAGTGCTCGCGACCTCGTCGGACAACTCCTCGGAGTCGCGTTGCTCCGGCGCCTCCGTCAAACGACGGGTGAGCCGGCGCAGATATCCTTGGGCCCCCATGGCCACTCCTGACAATGCTGTTAAGCCTCGGCGCTTCACTTATGCCAACGGACACCGTAGACCTGTTGGTTCCCACGCGCCAACCGACTCAAACACCGATGTTGGAGCGCAACTGGACGCCAGGCACTATCGGGGGGTGGCTGTCGATCTGCGGGGTGTCACGACGGTGTTGTTGCCCGGCACCGGGTCCGACGACGACTACGTTCACCGTGCGTTTTCGGGCCCGCTGGGCGACGTCGGCGCGGTGCTGGTGGCCCCGCCGCCCCGGCCGGATCAATTGATCGACGGCTACGTGTCGGCCCTGGATGCCGCCGCGCGCACCGGCCCGATCGCCGTCGGCGGCGTGTCGATCGGCGCCGCGGTGGCCGCCGCCTGGGCACTGGCCCACCCGGACGACGTGGTCGCCGTCCTGGCCGCCCTGCCGGCGTGGGCCGGCGCACCGGAAGCCGCGCCCGCGGCGCTCGCGGCGCGGTATACGGCGTCGCAGCTGCGCGCTGATGGGCTGGCGGTGACGACCGGTCTGATGAGGGCATCCAGCCCGCCCTGGCTGGCCGACGAATTGGCCCGGTCGTGGCGGGCCCAGTGGCCACAATTGCCCGACGCGATGGACGAGGCGGCCGCCTATGTGGCGCCGACCCGCGCCGCGCTGGCCCGCCTGACCGTGCCCCTGGCCGTGGCGGCCGCGGTCGACGATCCCATTCATCCGCTGGGCGTCGGCGTGGAGTGGGTCGATGCCGCGCCGCGCGCGGCGCTGCGAACGGTGACGCTCGACCAGATCGGCGTGGACCCCGCCGCGCTGGGCGCGGCGTGCCTGGCCGCCCTCGCCGACGTGGGCTGACGGGTTCGGGTCAGCCGCCGGTGGTGGTGCGCAGCTGCTGCATGGCCGAGCCCTCGACGCTGCGGCGCGCGGCGGGCTCGTTAGACCCCGACTCCGCCTCGCCTTGTTGGGCCTGTTGCGCCTCGGCTTGCTGGGCGGCCGCGGCCTCCCGCAGCTGCTGCGCCATGGGCTCGGGCAGCTGCACGGTCAACGGCGTGCGCACCGGAAGGGGCGTGTCACCGCGGCGAACGACGGTGTCCGCCAACGCCGCTCGCGCCTCCTGCTCGAGCGCCTCCATGGTCTCGTGCGGGCCGTTGATGACGCAGCGGATCATCCACCGGTACCCGTCGACCCCGATGAAGCGCACCGCCCCGGAAGCCGAGCCGACCACCTCGCGGCCCCAGGGGCCATCCTTGATGCTGACTTTGGCCGAGTCCTTGCGCAGCGAATCGGCGAGCTCGCCGGCCACCTCGCGCCAGAGGCCGCCCGTCTTCGGCGCCGCGTAGGCCGCGATGGTGAAGCGGCCGTTGGGCGTGACGACCCACACCGCGCTCGGAACGCCGGTCTCGGTCAGCTCCACCTGCAGCTGGCCCGCCTCCGGCATGGGAATGAGCACCGAGCCCAGGTCCAGGCGCGCCAATTCCGCGACCGAGGGGTCGTCGAAGTCGTCGATGTCGAAGGGGCCCTCGAGTTCCTCGCCGTACTCGTCGTCGATCGGGTCGGCGGCAGCTTCCGCGTCCACCGGCTCGTCGCTGTCGTCGTTACGTCTCTTAAGTGCCATCACAAACTCGCATGTCCGCCGGAGGAACCGTGGCCACCGTCGCCACGGGAGGTTTCGGCCAGCCCGGCCTCGTCGAACGACGACACCTCGACCAGCTCGACCAACTCGACCCGCTGCACCAGCAGCTGGGCGATGCGGTCACCCCGATGCACCACGATCGGCTCGGCCGGGTCGAGGTTGATCAGCGCGACCTTGATCTCGCCGCGATAACCCGCGTCGATGGTGCCGGGGCTGTTGACGATCGAAAGTCCCACGCGCGACGCCAGTCCCGAACGCGGGTGGACCAACCCGACCATCCCGAACGGAATCGCGACCGCGACGCCGG
>NZ_LZJJ01000380.1:0-877 GCF_001667625.1 Mycobacterium sp. E1715 | reverse complement strand
CCGCAGTTCGCCCAGTTGGGCCTGGGCAACCTGGGCAGCCTCAGCAGCAACGTCGTCTCGGCCGGTGCCGGGCAGGCAACCCAAGTCGGGGGTTTGTCGGTGCCCCAGCAGTGGGCGACGCTGACCTCGGCGGTCGGCCCGGCCAACGCCGAGGCCGAGGCGCTGCCGGTGCAGGCCGGCGCGGCCGGCAACCCTCCGGGCAACGCCCTGCTGCGCGGCATGCCCACCGGCGTCATGGGCCGCCGCGCCGGGGCCGCCGCGGGCTACTCCCACAAATACGGCTTCCGCTACAGCGTCCTAACCCGACCCCCATCGGCCGGATAGGGAAAGGCCAGGTGAACGGAAGTTGTACACGAATGAACAGTCGGCACTAGGGAGGCGAGGCACCGCGTGACCCATTTAATCTCAGCAGTAAGCCACGCCTGCGGTAAGCCCACCGGCAAACCGTTCCTCAAAGGCCAGCGAGCCGAAACCAGGGAGGGATCTTAATGTCGTTTGTCACGACGCAGCCGGAGGCGCTGGCCGCGGCCGCGGGCGATCTGCAAAGCATCGGTTCGGCGCTCAGCGCGCAGAACGCCGCGGCGGCGGCCCCGACGACGGGGATCGTGCCGGCCGCAGCCGACGAAGTGTCGGCACTGACCGCGGCGCAGTTCTCTGCGCACGCGCAGATGTATCAGGCTGTGAGCGCCCAGGGCACGGCGATTCACGAGATGTTCGTCAACACCCTGAGGATGAGCTCGGGGTCCTACGCGGTGACTGAGGCGGCCAACGCGGCCGCGACGGGTTAAAGGAGCCAATGATGTTTGATTTTGGGGCGCTTCCGCCGGAGGTTAATTCGGCGCGGATTTATGCCGGTCCGGGGTCGGGGTCGTTGATG
>NZ_LZJJ01000379.1:0-591 GCF_001667625.1 Mycobacterium sp. E1715 | reverse complement strand
GGTGCCGGTAGATCACCATTGCCACATCGTCGTCATACCCAGCCGGAGGGGCCAACTCACGCAAAACCGCATCGGCGCCTCCGTTCGCGACTCGGACCCTTACGGCCTGGATCTGCAACTGGCACTGTGCATGTGCTATGAGTTGCACTACCGTGGCTTCGCGGGCGTGGACCCCGGCTGGGAGTGGAATCCTGCGCTGCTGGCGTTACGCGGCGAACTCGAGCGCGTCTTCCTGGCCGGTGTGCGCCGCGACGTCGGAGCCATCGCGTCGGACCAAACGGCGGCCGCCGAGATGGACGCCATTTCGGTGGAACCGGTCGACGGCACCGGCCCCTCGTATTACCTGCGCGACAGCGGAAGCTGGCAGCAGATGCGCGAGTACTTCGTGCACCGGTCGGTCTATCACCTCAAGGAGGGCGACCCGCATGCGTGGGCGATTCCACGTCTGATGGGCGTCGCGAAAGCCGCTTTCGTGGCAATCGAATTCGACGAATACGGCGCCGGGCAGGGCCCCCGGCTGCATCAGCAGCTTTTCGCCGATTTGATGACGGCGGCGCACCTGGACGCCACGTACCTGGCCTACGTGGACGC
>NZ_LZJJ01000378.1:0-4146 GCF_001667625.1 Mycobacterium sp. E1715 | reverse complement strand
GGTAACGCTCGAAAACCCCGGCCAGGATGAGATGGCCCAGGCTGCGCTGGGCCCACAGCGCCATTTCCGTGATGAGCACGGCGTTGGATGCCGGCTGATCCATGGGCATTGCCGGACTTCCCGGACCGCCGTGCTGCACGATCGTCAGATCCAGTTGGCTGCACAACTGCCAAATCGGCTCATACCGAGTGTGGAACAGCGGGGCGACATTGGGGTCGCCCGGCGATACTGGGGGCAGCAGCACTCCACCGAAGCAGCCTTGCTCGTTGCCCCAACGAATTTCGTCCAGCGCGGCGTCGACGTCGTTGGGGAATACCTGGATCAGTCCTCGCCGGCGTGCGGGTGCCAGCGAACAAAAATCGACCTGCCATCGGTTGTGCGCCTGCACGCCCGCCCAGCGGTGTTCGAACTCTGCTCGGTTCTGGGGCAACGAGATGGTGATGTTGGGAGACGTCGGAAAGAAGGGAGGAACAGTGTTGGGCAGCAACAGCTCTGCCGCAACCCCGTCAGCGTCCATCTCGGAAATACGCAACTCATGGTCCCAGTTGCGCTTTGCGGTAGCGATGATCAAGTCATCGAAAGGACTGGCATACGTCGTGGCCCACGCGTCGAAGTCGTCGTGGAACGCCTTCGGGAGGTACGGCTTGTATTCGAGGAGGTCGGCGCCGGCGTGGGTATCCGCAGAAATGACAGTGTAGCGGGACGGGGTCTCAGGGGTGGCCATCAATCATCTCCTCAATGAGAATGCGACACCGGTCATTGTCTCGTGGCCGATAACTATGCATGATGAATGTTTCGTTCGGCGGATTCAACCCCGTCCCGGAGCCAGGGCAGTTCTAGATGGGATCGAACGCCGAGATAAGCCATGCGCCATGGACTTTGATCAAGCTGACCATGACGCTGCTGGCGGTCTGGACCGGCTCAGGTTGATCCTTGCTCGTTGTGGTCTGATCGAGGAAGACCAGCACCCTGGCCGTTTCTGGGTGCAGCTCGCTGATGACCGCGCGCTTGACCGCTGCTTGGGTATTGACGGCTTTCTGCTTGGCTGCGGGCGCCACGATTTGGTCGGCAAATTTGCCGTAGTACGTCAAGAAGTCACCGGTCAGGTGTGACTTTGCACCGGCCAGGTCGCTTTCCAGTTTGTCGGGTGTGTAGGACAGCAGCGCGACGGTCCCCTCGGTTGCGGCACCGATCACCGCCTTTGCCGCAGCGTCGTTGGTCTGCTGGTCGTGTCGATATTGGCCAAAGTACAGTGTGGCGGTTGCGGCGGCGGCCGCTACCAACAGCAGACCGATGATGAGTAGCGGCCAGTGCGATAGTGCGGTTCGTATCCGGGTGCGGCGCGTCTCGCTGGCGGCGTCTGCGGTCGTCCTTTGATCGTCACCGGTAGTGTCGTCGCGCTGGTCGTCGCTGGCCCCTGCGAGGGCGAGTTCAACGTTGGTGAGGTTGTCGTTTTCGAGCTGCCCGATGGTCATGGGATGAACTCCATGCTTGACATCTTGATTTTCCCGCCGTCTCGGGCCAGTTTGACGCTGAGCCGCCAAGAACGCGGCTGCTCGGGGGCGCCGGTGGTATTGGAGAGCGTGGAGCTGGCGGCAACGGCCACGACTGCGGTGTCCTCGGTCATGGATTCCAGGCACGCGGCTTGCACGGTCGTCTTGGCCGAGACCTTCGCGGTCTGAGCGGCTTTGACGAACTCCGCGGCCGCGCCGCGGAAGTCATCTCTGAACTGCCCGGTCGAGCTGTCGATGATGCGCTGTACGTCGTCTTTGGCGCTGTCCGCGCTAATCGACATCAGGGTGACCACGACTTGTCGTGCGGCCGCTGTGAATTCCGCGGCACGCTGTTGCTTGTCTAGCAGCTGATTGTGGTGTCGGACCATGACAGCACTCGCGACGAGAAGCGCTGCGGTGCAGAGCATCCCGACGGACGCGACCATCGTGGTTCGTTTCGGGCGGTGGAAGTATGTCTTTCTCTGCCGCCGGGGCGCCTTGCCGCCTTGATCGGGCAGTTCAGTGGCATCGGTGATGTCCCGATCGGTGACGTCATCCGCGGGAGTTGCCGACGCATCGTCGGCTGGGGTCTCAGCGATTTCTGCCGATGCGGTGTCGGTTGCTTCTGACTGTTGGTGTTGCCGCATGGACTGGACGCGGGCCCGGGCAGCGGCGGCGAGCGCTTCGGCTTCGGCAGCTTCTGCCTCCGCTGCCTCGAGAAGCTGAGCATCGACGGGCCGCTCGGAGGTGACATCGAGAGGACTCGCGTCCCGTTTCGGGAACGAACTGGCGGCGGGCATTGCCGTGCTCTCTCCGTTTCCGCCGCGTGCGAGCGAAGCTGGCCGGGCGATTGGTTGATACAAGCGGCTAGTAGCGCACAAGGTAGCGTCGTGCGGCGCAGTCTTGGACTGCAGTTCCCGCTGAGTGAGCATTCACCTCGGCGCCTGCCGAGCACCGAATTACCAGTGGCGCACCGAACACAATGCGCCTTTGACGCCGTTGTTGGTGGCCACGACTGCCCCGTCTATGGCGAGTTCGCAGTGAAAGTCCGGCGTGGCCGGCGACATCCCGCTGGTGGCGACGACCATGGCCCATTCATCGGGAGCTGCCAACCAGACGTCCCGGGTCCACCGTGTGGCTGGCCCCACGTCGGCCTCGACCTTAGGGCTGAATTGGTACGGGTCGTGGCTGTATTCGGCCCAGCCGGGCGGATCGGCGTCCCGGAAGTAGATGTCTGCGGTGACGCGGCGCTGCGCGGTGACGGTGTAGGTGACGTGGTGCAGCACCGGCTCGTCAGCACGGGCAACGGGCGTCGCGGATGCGGCCGTCGCAACGAGGATTGCAACCGCCAGCCCGGCTAGGGACTGCGCGGGACGCCCGAGCATATTGTTCGCCACCGGCATATGGGGTGATTTAGGTGTCGCCACGAACCCAGCGGGGTGCACCGTCGACAGACAGGCATGTGAGGAACAAGCCATCGGGGGCTTGTGCGACCGAGTTTTCGAAGCCCTCGCAGTTGGAGTTCTCCTCTTTGATTCCCCACATCGAGGGGGAACGGAAGTACCGGGGTTCATAACGCCGCGGAGATCCGCAGAAGACCAACCGGCCCCACGAGGTGGTGCCGAACACGAAGTGGGTGGTATCCGGGCACGGCGCGCCCAGCACGACACCTCCGGTGATACCCGGGACGCAGGTTGGGTTGTCACACGTGGACGGTCCAGCCCACCCGTGGACGGGTGTGCACGCCAGGAGGGCCGTCACCGCCATGGCCACGGGCAGGATCGCTCGCGTCGCGCGTCTTTTGAGGCGTAGGTCTGCGAGACGACCCGAATGCTGCGAGGTGATGGATGGTTTCATTCTCGGCCCTCACCCACTCTTGACGAGCTTGAACGGCATGCTGATGAACAACGTCTTACTTCGCCCGCAGGCGCCGCTGACGCCGGTCGTCTCGTCGGCGCCGGTGAGAACGGCCGAGGTTGGATCGACGGCATCTCCGTCGGGGTTGGTGGGGACGAACCTGAAGACCTGGAATCCCTGAGCCGCGGTTCCATCCGGGCAGGGCTGCCAGTTGTCGACGATGTGCTTGACGAACCACACACCGCCGGTTTGATAGATCGGGGCGCGCCAACCCCAGTCGCTGACTACCGTGCCGGTGCATTCGGTGGGATAACTGCAGGTCGTGTTGATCGTCCAGATACTTCGGATGCTGGCCTCGTTGTGAAAGATCTCGTTGGTCTTGGTCCACTCCCCGTTGGATGTCGCCGTGTAGGTGCCGTTCAGGCCCCAGTCGCCGGCCGCGCTGCCGAGGGGCGCGGTGCTTAGCGACATGACCACGACGGCGCCGATGAGGGCTGCGGTCCGAAGACGTCGGCGTGAGCGGCCGCTCATGTGGGGAAGAGGTCTTTCCAGGACCTCGTACCGGCGCGGGGGACCAGGTCCGATTGGCGATACACGGTGCCGTCGGGGGTGGCGTACCGGCCGGTTCGTGGGTCATAGGTTGCGACGGCAACCGATGGGCCGGACCGCCGAGGTGTGTATGCACTCGGCGCGGCAGCCGGGGCGGGCCCCTCGGAACCGTCAGGTGGCGGCGCTGCGGCCGGGGCGGGCGGCGACTGGGGCCTGAACGGCACCTACACGGCGACATCCAACGGGG
>NZ_LZJJ01000377.1:0-919 GCF_001667625.1 Mycobacterium sp. E1715 | reverse complement strand
AATCGACCACCCATCCGCGGCAATATGATGAGCCACCGCCACCAACACATGCTCATCGCAACCCACACGGAAAAGCGTTGCCCGCAAAGGAATCTCAACCGACAAATCAAACGCGTAGCGCGCCGCCGCCTCGATGACCTCCTGCAACCGGTTGGCGGACCAGCCGTCGGTCTTGACCACGTCCCATCTGACGGCGGATTGGGTGGGCGGCAGGACGATCTGCTGGGGGTTTCCCTCAGGTGCGGTGAAGACGGTGCGCAAACTTTCGTGCCGCGCCACCACGTCGCCCAGTGCGGCACGCAAAGCGTCGGTGTCGAGTGGACCCTCCAGTCGCAGCGCCGCCGCCATGTTGTAGACGGGCGACGGCCCGTGCAGTTGGTCGATAATCCACAACCGGGACTGGGCGAACGACAGTGGGACCGTCGGCGGGCGTTCGCAGGGCACCAACGGCGCCAGGCCACCGCCGCCGGCGCCGACGCGGGGGGCCAACTGCGCGACCGTGGGCGCCTCGAACAGCTCTCGCACCGAAAGGCGGCTGTCCAGGCCGTTATTGATGGCCGCGATCACCCGCATCGCCGACAGCGAGTCACCACCCAGATCGAAGAAGGAATCGTCCACGCCGACCCGCTCGACACCGAGGACTTGGGCGTAGATGCCGGCCAGGATCTCTTCGACCGCGGTGGCCGGGGCGCGGTAGTGATCGGCGTCCCGGTAGTCGGGCAGGGGCAGGGCCTGGGTGTCGAGTTTGCCGTTGACGGTGGTGGGTAGTGCCGGCAAGGCCACGATGGCCGCCGGGATCATGTAGGCCGGTAGCCGTTCGGCCAGTGCGGTGCGGAGTTCGCTGGGGTCGGCGGTGCCGGTGAGGTAGCCCACGAGGCGTTTGTCGCCGGGGCGGTCCTCGCGCACGACGACCACCGCT
>NZ_LZJJ01000376.1:0-18122 GCF_001667625.1 Mycobacterium sp. E1715 | reverse complement strand
TCGATCGGAACCGCCGAACAGATCGAGGCCTTCACGGCGTTCCTGCAGAAGCGATCTCCGGCTTGGGCGGTCAGCCGCGATCGAGACGCGTTTGTCCAGACCCGACGACCGGCGTGGCTGGCGCCGCACGAGGACGGCTGACCGCCCATGACCGAGTTACCGCAGGGCACGTCGGAACTGACCGGGTGCGACGAGATCCTCGTTGCCGCCGACGGTCCCGTCCGGATCGTGACGCTGAACAACCCCGACGACGCCAACGCGGTCAACAACAGAATGCACACGGCATTCACGAGACTGTGGGCGACGCTGGCCGAAGATGCCGACGCGCGGGCTGTGCTGATCACCGGCACGGGCGACTACTTCTCCGCCGGCGGAAACCTGGTGGAGTGGCTGGAAACCCACGTCAACAACCCGGTGACACGCCGCGCCGGGATGCGCGACGCCCGCCGCATCGTGCGGGACATGATCGACTTTCCGCTGCCTGTGGTCGCGGCCGTCAACGGGCCCGCGGTCGGCTTCGGGTGCAGCATCGCGGTGTTGTGTGACATCGTCCTGATGTCCGACCGCGCGTTCTTCGCCGACACTCACGTCGCGAGCGGCCTGGTCGCCGGTGACGGTGGGTCGGTGCTGTGGCCACTGTTGATGAGCCTGCTGAAGGCCAAGGAATACCTGATGCTCGGCGAACGCATCAAGGCCGACAAGGCCGTCGAGTTGGGCCTGGCCAACCGCGTCGTGCCGCACGCGGAGATCAAGCAGGAGGGGCTGTCGATCGCCCACCGCCTGGCCGCGTTACCACCGAGGGCGGTGCAGGACACCAAACGAACGCTGAACCTGCACGCCCAGCGCGCGATCACCGGCATCCTCGAATACGGGATCTCCGCGGAGACAGAGTGTTTCACCACGCCCGAACACCGGGCCGCCATCGACAAGTTCCTCGGCCGACAGTGACGGACAGCGATCCGCTCATTCGCCGCGAGGACCGTGGCGGCATCGCCGTCCTCTTCCTCAATCGGCCACGCCGGCGCAACGCCCTCTGTTACGAAACCTGGACCGAGCTGTCGATCGCGCTCGGCGGAGTGGTTGCGTACGGCGACCGCGCGTTGGTCTTAGCCGGCGCCGGAGACTTCTTCTGCGCCGGTGGGGATTTGAAGACGGGGCCGGCACGCGGCGACGGTCCATTGGGCCCTGCCGGCCGCGTCGAGCACGCCCAACGCGTAATGGAACAACTCAAAGCTGTGCCGATACCGACGATCGCAGCAGTCGAGGGTGCGGCCGTCGGCCTCGGCTGGAGCTTGGCGCTGGCGTGCGACCTCGTCGTGTGCGCTTCCGACGCATTTTTTGCCGCCCCGTTCGTCGCGCGTGCGGTGGTGCCCGACGGCGGATTGGCCTGGCGCTTAACGCAGCAGCTGGGCCGCAACCGCGCTGCGTCGTTGCTGCTGCGAGGAACACGATTGCCGGCCGGCGAGGCGGAGCAGCTCGGGCTGGTGACCGAGATCGTCGAACCCGGATCCGCCGTCAGCCGCGCCCTGTCCATCGCCGACGAAATCTCCCGAGCCGATGCGGGGGCGGTGGAGATGACGAAGCGGCTGATCAATTCCGCCGAGGCCGCCCAGCTCGCCGCCTTCCATCCGCTTGAACTGGCGATGGCGACCGTGGCGCAACAACGTTCGGCGGCCGCCAAGGGCCGGGCCGGGTACGCCTGACGTCAGCGCGGCATCCCGAGGCCAACAGTCGAGATCAGATCGCGCTGGATCTCGCTGGTGCCGCCGCCGATCGTGTGGAGCAAGGACAGCAAGAGGCCTTCGGAGAAGTGCCCGTCGAGCACCGCGTCGGGATCGTCCGGCATGAGTTCGCCTGCCGGACCCAGGATCTGGGCCCCGAGTGCGCGCAGTTCGGCGGTCAGTTCGGAGTGATACAGCTTCGACAACGACGGAAGCGCGGGATCCAGTGCGCCGGCCGCCTGCAGGTGCGCTACGCGATACGACAGGGCGCGGCCCACCTCGACGCGTTCGACGGCGCGGGCCAACGCGATGCGGTTGGCCGGATCGGACAGCGGATCGTGCGCCGAGCCCTTCTGCGCGTGGCACCAGTCGATGAGCTCATCGAGGTAGCGTTGCGCCTGGGCCGCCCTGGTGACGTTCGACCGTTCGGCGTCAAGCAGCGCCTTCCCGACCGTCCAGCCCTGCCCCTCGGCTCCGACGAGGTTGGCGGCGGACACACGCACACCGTCGAAGAACTCCTCGGCGAAGGTCGGATACCCGGTCATGGACCGGATGGGCCGGCGCGTGATTCCCGGACTTTCCAGGTCGACGAGGAAGAACGAGATTCCGGCCTGGCGCTTGTCCTCGATGGGCGAGGTGCGCGCCAGGACGAAGATCCAATCGGCGAGCACGCCGTTGCTGGTCCACGTCTTCTGTCCGTCGAGGACGTACTCGTCGCCGTCTCGCCGGGCCGTCATGCGCAGCGACGCCAGATCCGAGCCGGCCTCAGGTTCCGAATAGCCTTGTGCCCACATGCGTTCCGATCGGGCGATCGCCGGCAGGTGCTCGGCCTTCTGCTCGGGCGTGCCGTATTTGAACAGCACCGGTGCCAGCATGTTGACTCCGTTGGTGTTCACCAGCGGTGCGCCCGCATAAGCGAGTTCCTCGCGGATGACCACCTGTTCGACGATCCCGCGTCCGCCGCCCTCGTACTCGGCGGGCCAGTGCGGCACGAACCAGCCCTGCTCGTGCAACTTTCTGCAGAACGAGACCGCACGTTCGTGGGCGTCGCGCGGCAGGTAGTCGGGATTGGCCGCCGTGCGGCGGAACTCGTCGGCGAGGTTGTCCGCCAGCCACTCGCGGATCGAAGTCCGCAGCGCCTCGGTGCTCTCGTCACCGCCGAATTGGATGAGGGGCTTGCACGGCATGGCTAGATGCGCTCGGTCGGTTTGGAGCCCTTCTTCATCAGCTCCGCCATGAATTCCTGGAATTCCTTGCTGCCGGTCACCATCGCCTGCAGGTCGTTGGAGGCCTGCTGGTGGGTGCGGAACCCCATCGTCTCCCACGCGCGGATGACGCCGGATTTGACGGCCTGCAACGTGATGAGCGGCGCCTTGGCGATTTGGGTGGCCAGTTCCTCCACGGTGGCCTCAAGCTTGTCGGCCGGGACCACCCGGTTTACGAGACCGAACTCGAGCGCTTCCGCCGCGCTCAATCGCTGGGCGGTGTAGAGGTATTCGGCGGCCCGCTTGTAGTTCATGAAGACCCACGGCTCGAACATGGTCTCGGCGCCCGGCAGGCCGAACCCCGGCACCAGGGGCATCTGAAACCACGCGTCCTCGGAACACACCGTGA
Source organism: Mycobacterium sp. E1715 (assembly GCF_001667625.1). NCBI lineage: Bacteria > Bacillati > Actinomycetota > Actinomycetes > Mycobacteriales > Mycobacteriaceae > Mycobacterium > Mycobacterium sp. E1715. The sequence continues at coordinate 14,787 of NZ_LZJJ01000376.1, read as the reverse complement.
TCTCGGGGATCAGCGCCCAGGTGGTACCTCCGCCGATCGCATACCCATGCACCTGGGCGATCACCGGCTTGGGGAATTCCCACAACTTCAGCACCGGCCATAAAAACAACTGCGCGGCCGAACGCCACACCTTGCCGGACGCTTGCAGTTCGGCCATGAATTCGGGGTACGCACCGGTGGGGATGTGACCGGAGCAGAACCCCTTGCCGTTGGCCTTGATGATGACGACCTTGATGTCATAGTCGTACTGCGCATCGTCAAGCGCCTCGTTGACGCTGTGGACCATTTCCGAGCTCTGGGCGTTGGCGGCGTCCGGGTTGTTGAGGATGATCCGCGCGATCGGGCCATCTTTCTGGTAGATCACGTGCTCGAGTTCTCGCGTTTCCATCGTTCGTCCTCCTCAACACCGGGCAGACGATCACCACGCCGTCAGCATGGTGCAACTATACAGATAATGTATTAGTGTTCTTTGGGAAGGGACGGTGCCGATGACGACGATCGAGTTACGTTGGGATCCGTTCGACCGCGCGTTGCACGAGAATCCATATGGGGTCTGGAAACGGCTGCGCGACGAAGCGCCAACTTACTATAACGACCAGTACGGCTTCTACGCTTTGAGCCGGTTCGCCGACGTGATGGAAGCGTCGCTGGATACCGAGACGTTTTCCTCGTCGCACGGGATCACCCTCGACGCGATCACCGACGAGCCTTGGCCGCCGCCCCGGGCGATGATCATGATGGATCCACCCGACCACACCGCACTGCGAAAGATGGTCAATCGCACCTTCTTCCGCACTCAAGTCGCCCAGCTCGAGGACCGGGTCCGCTCGCTGTGCTGCGCCTACCTGGATGCGTTCGTCGGCACCGACGGCTTTGACTACGTGCGCGACTTCTCGATGAAGCTCCCGGTGATGGTGATCAGCTCGCTGCTGGGTTTCCCCGAGGAAGACCACGACAACCTGCGCGAGTGGTCGGATGCCCAGCTGCATCGCGACGAGGGCACGACCGAGCTGAATGAGGAGGGCCAGCAGGCCAACGTGAAACTGCTGGGCTACTACGCCGATCAGATTCAGCGACGGCGGGCCGCACCGACCGACGACATCGTCGGCAACCTGATGAGCTCCGACCTGGTCCAGGCGGGCCGCGAGACCCGCCTCCTGGACGATGGCGAAGTGTTGATGTTCATCGCGATGATCAACGTCGCCGGCAACGAGACCGTTGCCCGCTTGCTGGGGTGGGCCGCGCTGACACTGGCGCGATACCCCGACCAGCGGGCCAAGTTGGTCGACCGGCCCGACCTGATCGGCAACGCCGTCGAGGAACTGCTGCGCTACGACGCCCCCTCGCCGGTACAGGGCCGCTACACGAAACGCGACGTCACTTACAACGGCACGCTCATCCCGGCGGGCTCGCGCGTTGCCCTGCTGACCGGGTCGGCGGGCCGCGACGAACGCCAATACGAGAACCCCGACGTCCTCGACGTCGAGCGCACGGGAATCCGGCACATCAGCTTTGGCCATGGTTCACACTTCTGCCTGGGCGCGGCGCTGGCCCGCCTCGAGGCCCGGGTGGCGCTGGAAGAGACGTTGAAGCGTTTCCCGACCTGGGACGTCGACCGTGATGCCGTGACGTACGTGCACACGAATTCCGTGCGCGGCCCCGCCAGCGTGCCGATGCGGCTGTGACACCCGACCTCGCCGTCCGCACCGAAGGCACGGTGCTCTGGTTGGTCTTGGACCGCCCCGAGGCCGGCAATTCGGTGACGCGGGCGGTGCAGCAGGCCCTCATCGAAAACCTGCGCTCCGCGTCCGACGACGCGGGCGTCAGGGCGGTGGTGCTCACCGGCCGCGGTGACAAGCATTTCTGCACGGGACCGAATCTTCGGGACCCGGGAATGCAGCCCAAGAAGGACCGCATTGCGGGCGACGCCGCCCGCATTCTGCGTACCGGGTCTCAGGCGGTGGTGTCGGCGTTGCTGGACTGCGAAAAGCCGGTGTTGTGTGCGCTCAACGGGACCGCCGCAGGGGTGGGCGCCAGCATGGTGCTGGCGTGCGACCTCATCGTGGCCGCCGAAAGTGCTCGCATCATCGAGCTTTTCGCGCGGCGCGGGCTCGCACCGGACGGGGGTGCCGCCTATCTGCTGGCGCGCAAGGTTCCGTTCAACGTCGCAAAGCAGCTGCTGCTTTTCGGCGAGGAGCTCTCCGCCGCGGAAGCCGAGAGGATCGGCCTGGTCAATAAGGTCGTCGGTGCCGATGACCTGGAAGCCGAGACGGCCGCCTGGGCCCAACGGCTCGCCAGCGGGCCCACCCGTGCGCTGGCGGCGGCCAAGGCGATGCTGAATCAGGCATTCGACGTCGACCGCGATGCCGCGTTTCGCACCGAGGCGCTGTTGGTGGAGCAGGTCGCCGCGACCGACGACGTCGCCGAGGGCATGGCGGCTTTCACCGAGCGACGCGACCCGGACTTTCGTGGGCGCTGAGAGACGCTCATGACGCTGCACCGAAACGCCGCATCGCTGGACGGCCGGGTCGCCGTCGTCACGGGCGGGGGCGGTGGGATCGGAAGCGCCATCGCCGAGGCCCTCACCGAATTCGGCGCACGGGTGGCCATCTGGGAGAAGGACCATCCGAGTGCCACGGAGGTGGCCGCGCGGGTCGGCGGCCTCGCGTGCGTCACCGACGTGCGCGACGCCGAACAGGTCGACGCGGCGCTGGCCACGACCGTCGACGCGCTGGGGGTTCCGACCATCCTGGTGAACAATGCCGGCGGGGTCTTCTGGTCGGGCCTGCTGGACACCTCGCCCAACGGCTGGGATGCCCTGATCCGGATCAATCTGACGCAGGTGCTGCTCTGTACGCAACGCGTAGCGCGGGCCTTGGTCGAGGCGGGACAGGGCGGCAGCGTCATCAACATCAGCACCATCGAGGCGGTCCGCGCCGCGCCCGGGTTTGCCGCCTACGCCGCGGCCAAAGCGGGCGTGGTCAACTTCACCAAGACCGCCGCGCTTGAATTGGCACCGCACAACATCCGCGTCAACGGGCTCGCGCCCGACTTCACGCTCACCGAGAGCCTGCAGAAGATGGCGCCCAACGGCGTCGAAAACGCCAAACTCATGGTGCCGATGGGCCGCGCGGGCCACGTCGACGAAATGGCCGGCGCCGCAATCTTCCTCGCCAGTGACCTCAGCGCCTACGTGACCGGGCAGACGCTGCACGTCGACGGCGGGACATCGGCGGCCGGCGGCTGGTATCACCATCCGCAATCGGGGCGCTACGTACTCGGCCCCTCGACCCCGGTGCCCTAGCCCCGATGCACGACACCGAAATTCGGGACCTGTTGGCGAAGGAGGAAATTCGTCAACTGCCCTTCCGTTACGCCGCCGCGATCGAAACGCGGGACGTCGATGCGATGGCCGAATTGTTCGTCCCGCACGCCCGGTTCGGCGAGCACGGAGAGGGCCCCGAGGCGCTGCGCCGGCTGATGTCGGCCAGCGTCGACGGGAGCGTATTCGCGGTCATCCTCGTCGCTAACCACCTCGTCGAGCTGGACACAGCGGACCGCGCCCGCGGGCAGGTCTGGGCCCAGTGTTTCGCCCAGACCGACGCCGAGGGGTTTGTCGAACAGCTCATCAAGTACGAGGACCGCTACGAGCGGCACTGCGGGCGTTGGCTTTTCCTGCACCGAAGGCATCACCTGTGCTACGGCGTCAGCCGCCGGCCGTCGCCCCTGACACAAGGAGCCGCAGCCTGGCCACGAAACCAGACCGGCGTCGGCGACCTGCCGCTGAGCGACCCGGTCTTCACGGCTTGGTGGCAGAGCAAGGCCGACGGGGAAACGCGGCCGTGAGCTCCGGCCGTTGCCTAGCCGAGGGGCTCTCCTTCCCCGAAGGCCCGGTCGTCTACGACGACGGCTCCGTCGTGGTGTCGGAGATGGCGGCCGGCAGGATCACCCGCGTCCGCCCCGACGGTGTCACCGAGACGGTCGCCGAGACCGGCGGTGGCCCCAACGGGGTGGCCCGGCTTCCGGACGGTCGGCTGGTGGTCTGCCAGAACGGCGGCTCCACCTTCGGACTCGGGCCGTGGCCCTACGATTTCGTCGGCTGTGCAACACTTTTCCGGCCGGTGGGGGCGCCCGACCACCCAGTCACTCCCGCGCTGCAGCTGATCGAAGCCAGCGGTCGGGTCAGCACCCTGTGCACCGAATTCACCGCGCTTTCAGGCGGCACGCTGCCGCTGATGCGGCCCAGCGACATCTGCGTCGACGGCGATGGCGGCTTCTACGTCACCGACGGCGGAGTCACGCGAGGCCGCAACCGCGGCATGACCGGCCTGCTCTACGGCACCGTCGACGGTGGGCTTCGCGAGATCGTCTACCCACTCGAGATGCCCAACGGCGTGGCCCTGTCCCCGGACGGGGCGTTGCTCTACGTGGCCGAGACGCGAACGCGCCGGGTCTGGGAATTCGCGCTCGACGGCCCCGGAATGGTGACCCGGGCGCGCGGTCTGGCAACGGTGCCCAGCGGGGGCCCGCTGAATGTCGGAGGGGCGGACGGGCTTTGTGTCGACGCCGCCGGCAGAATCCTCGTCGCGACCCTCGGGACCGGCGGTGTCACCGTGATCTCCCCGACCGGCGAGCTGTTGGGCGCGATTCCCGCCGACGATCCGATGACCACAAACGTCGCGCTGAGCCCCGACGGCGGCACCGTGTTCATGACGTTGGCATCATCGGGACGACTCGTCAGTGTCGAGAGCTGGCGGGGAAAGTCGACCGCCGCCCGGCAGTCGCCGTGAAGCCCGTCCGGCGCCGGCTGCGTTCGCCGTTCGCTCCCGCCGGCAAATCGCTCGTGATATCGGGGGCGATCGTCCCGACCGTCACTGGCTCGGTCCTGATCGCGGCATTGACCGCGTGGGCCCTGCCGACGGGTGCGGCGCTCCGCGAACACCACGTGATATTGGTCAACATCGTTGCCGGCGTCTGCTATTCGGGCACCGCCCTGCCGCTGGCCGCGATATGCGGGTACACCTTGCTGGGCCTGCCCGCGGGGGCCAACGATGCCACCGCGCGCCGCGTCGTCCTGGCCATCCCGATGAGAATGGCCGTGATCCACGGAACGGTATGGTCGGCGGCCGCCGTCATATTCGTACTCACGAATTTTCGCACCCCCTGGCTGGCCGCAACCCTGGGAGTTTCGATCCTGCTCGGTGCCGTCGTGACAACCGCGCTGTCCTATTGGATGTGCAGGTTTGCGCTGCGGCCGACGGCGGCCAGGCTGCTCACCGAAGACCCGCCGTCACGGCCACGGGGGCCGGGTCTTCGGCTGCGAGCGGTGAGCGCCTGGGTGATCGGAACGGGAGTACCGACGCTGATGGTCATGCTCGTCGCCGCGAGCGCCCTGTTCGTCGAGTACTCCGCTCATCGGCTTGCGCTGGTCGTACTCGTCCTCGTGGGTTGCGCCATGGCCTGTGGCCTGGTGGTCGCCGCATTCAACGCGTCAACGATCGCCGATCCCATCGACGAGGTCAGGCACGGCATGCAACGCGTGCAGCGCGGCGAATTCGACGTGTCCGTTGCCGTTTTCGACGCCTCCGAGCTCGGTCTGTTACAGGCGGGCTTCAACACCATGGCGACCGGACTGCGGGAACGAGAACGGCTGCGCGACCTGTTCGGCCGCCACGTCGGCCAGGATGTGGCCCGTCTGGCCGAGCAACTCGCCGCCGCCGGTGACCAGATCGAGATGGGCGGTGTCAACCGCGAAGTGGCGGTGTTGTTCGTGGATCTGGTCGGCTCGACGCGGCTGGCCACCACACTGGAGCCGCCCGAGTTGCTGGCGACGCTAAACGACTTCTTCACGATGGTCGTGAACGCGGTCGAAGCGAATCGGGGCTTCGTCAACAAGTTCGAAGGGGACGCCGCGCTGGCGATCTTCGGCGCCCCCCTCGACGACGATGACCGCGCCGCGCATGCGCTGGCGACGGCGCGCGAACTCAACAGGATTTTGAATCCGCCCGGCGCGCCGATCAGGGCCGGCATCGGCGTCTCGGCCGGCATGGCGGTGGCCGGCAACGTCGGCCACCCCGGCCGCTATGAGTACACGGTGATCGGCGACCCGGTCAACGAGGCGGCGCGGCTCACCGACGTCGCCAAGCTGTCGGTGGGCGTCGCCGCGTCCGCCGTGGCGCTGGACATGGCCGATCAGGAGGAGTCGCACCGATGGCGGGTCGTCGACTCGAAAGTGCTACGCGGACGGGCGAATTCGACCGACATCGCCGTCCCGGTCGATTGAAGCTCCGTGCGCGTCAGACCTTGTGAGACTTCTGCTCTTCCATCTTGTCTATGAATGCGTCGAATCCGATGCCGCCGTGGCCGGCCATGACCTCGTCGTAGTCGTACTCCGGCGGGTTGCCGCCGTTGGGGCGCCACCCGGCATCCGCGGTGCAGGACTTGAAGCCGCCCTCGGGGAAGGCGTACCAGCGCCGCGTGTTGAGTTCGACAATCTTGGCGGCCTCCTCGTCGGGCACGTCGGCGAGCATCTCCTCGGCGCGCGCGCGGCTCTTGGGCCAGAAGGAGTCGGAGTGCGGATAGTCGCATTCCCAGGTGATGTTGTCGATCCCAATCTGGTGGCGCATCGACATGCCGACTTCGTCCTCGATGAAACATCCGGAGATGTTGCGCCGGAACAGCTCCGACGGCGCCACCGTGGGGTGGATGTTCTGGTAGAACTTGTGCTTGCGCCAGACGTAGTCCGCGCGTTCGACGAGGTACGGCATCCAGCCGACGCCGCCTTCGGAGAACGCGACTTTGAGGTTCGGGTGCTTGTGAAACACCGGCGAGAAGATGAGCTCGGTCGCCGCGGCCATGGACGTTGTGCCCATCAAGGTGATCATCACCGCGAAAGGTGCCTCCGGTGCGGTCTGGGGCGGGAACCCGCCGCTGCCGAAATGCATCACCGCGGTCAGGTTCGTCTCTTCGAGCGCCGACCACACCGGCTCCCAGTACGCGGTGTGGTAGCTGGGCAGCTTCAAGTTGGTCGGGTTGTCCGGCAGCCCGATCGCCCGTGCGCCCTTGGCCGCCACCCGCTCGATCTCGGCGACGATCAGGGCCGCGTCCCACAGCGGTGTGATCGCCATCGGGATGAAGCGGGCGGGGTCGGTGGCGCACCATTCGTCGAGCGAGAAGTCGTTCCACGCCTGGACGGACAACTGGGCGAGTTCCTTGTCCTCGCCCTCCAGGAAGACGGTGCCACAGAAGCGCGGGAAGGACGGAAAGCACAGCATGGCGTGCACGCCGTCGATGTCCATGTCCGCCAGTCGGGCTTTCGGGTCGTAGCACCCGGGGATCATGTCCGCGTAGCGGATTGGGTCGACACCGAACTCCTCCGGCGACTTGCCGGCGACGGCATTCAGCCCGATGTTCGGATAGGCCCTGCCCTCGTAGACCCACTGCTGCACCGGCGGAGCCCCGTCGCGCGGGAAATCGACGATGCGGGGACCGGCGTCGAGGAATTTCTTCGGCAGTCGGTCCGCCCAGACCTGCGGTGGCTCGATCAGGTGATCATCGACGGACAGGAGCTTCATCGAAGGTTGCAGCGGCATTGTGGGAGTCGTCTCTCGAAGTCGTGCGATACGGTACAAGTGAACAGATTCTGACTATTTGACTATAGCGCCGATGGTGGCCGGAGCCCAAACGAACAGGGCGCATCAAGGAGGACCATGACAACATCCGATAGCCCACAGTCGCGCATCCCGCACGACGATTGGGCCGACCAGGACCTGCTCACCAAAGGTGAGGCGGCCGAACGGCTCGCCGCCGAGATCGCCGAGGTCGCTGCCAAACTCGGCGCGTCGGATGATCAGGACGCGACCCTGATGCGACGACTCAACGGGCTCCAGGAGGCCTACAAGCACCTGACGCGGGACCCACAGGGCTGACCCCGCTCCACTCAGGCGCGCGGCAAGCCCAGCACCCGCTGGGCGACGATGTTGCGCTGGACCTGGGCAGTTCCGCCGTAGATGCCCGCGGCGCGCGACCACACGTAGATATCCCATTCCAGGCCTTCGGTGAGCAGCGGGCCGCTGGCCGAAAGGTCCATCATGGCGTGGGCGAAGAACTGGTCGGCACGTGTCATGAGCAACTTGTCCACCGAACCCTCGGGCCCGGGAAGCCGGCCGTTCTTTCGCTCCGTGAGCGATCTCATGACCTTGATCTGCAGTGCCCGCAGCTCCACGTAGGCCTGCCCGAGCCGGGCCCGAGCCGACGGCGAGTCTTCGAGCCAGCCGACGCGAACGTCGTCCTCGAGGCGACGTAGCTGCGTCTTGAGCCGGCCGATCCAGTTGATGTCGCTGGGACCGCGCTCGTAGGCGAGCAGCTGGTTGGCAATGGACCAGCCCTCCCCGCGCCCGCCGAGCAGGTTGCCCGCGGGTACATCGACGTTGTCGAACGTGATCTCGGTGAACTCGCGGTTGCGCGCGGCGTTCACGATGGGCCGCACTTCGATGCCGGGCGTCGACATCGGCACCAGCAACACGGAAATGCCGGCGTGCTTCGGTGCGTCCGGCTCGGTGCGGCACAGCAGGAAGCACCAGTCGGCAACCGCACCGAAGCTCGTCCAGATCTTGCGGCCGTTGACGCGAAACATCTCACGCCCGCCTGCGTCGAGGCAATCGGCCCGGGTCTTGAGGCCGGCGAGGTCGGATCCGGCCTCGGGTTCGGAGAACCCTTGACACCAGCGCACCCGGCCCGACAATAGCCCGGGCAGCAGCGTGTCGCGCTGCTCGTCGGTTCCGAACAGGCGTAACGCGTTGCTGAGGTGACCGACGCCCTCGATGGGCGCGGCGCCGGCCCGCCCGAGCTCGTCGTTGAGGATCGCCTCGTAGACCGGCGCCTTGCCATGCCCCCCATACTCGACGGGAAAGGACAACCCGATGTAGCCGGCTTCGTAAAGCGTTTGGTGCCAGGCATTTTGCGCGTCAGCCCGCGCCGCCGGGTCGTCGGGAATCGCGGCGGCGGCGGCGTGCTCGGACAGCCACTGCCTGAGCTCGGCGCGGAACTGCGCTTCGGGTGCGCTGTCGTTGAAGTCCATGGCTAGGCGAGTTCCCGGTTCGCCAGCCGCAGCGCGGCGATGGCCTCGTAGTGCACCGTCTCGTCGCCGAACAACCGCCGGTCCAACAGCGCCCGACGCAGCCGCAGGTGTGAAACGTGCTCCCAGGTGATCGCGATGCCACCAAAGACCTGCACCGTGGTTTCCACCACCTCCCGGCCCGCGGCCGAGGCGTATGCCTTGGCCGTCATCGCCGCCAGCCGCGCCTCGTCGGCCGGCGAGTGGTCGATCGCCCACGCGGCGTGCCAGAGGCAACTCCGGGCGCCTTCGACTTGCACCAGGGCATCGGCGAGCAGATGACCCACGGCCTGAAACGAGCCGATCTTGACCCCGAATTGAGCCCGCTCGCCCGCATAGCGGACCGCGTCGTCCAGGGCACCCTGCATGATGCCGACCAGGTCGGCGGCGACGGCGGTCATCGCCAAGGACTCGACCCGCTGCCACCGTTCGTCTTCGATGGCCTCGCCGGTCACCACCGCCGAAGCGACCGAATCGGCTGGCAAACAATGGAATTCACGGGTCAGGTCCAGTCCGCGCGGGTCGGCGCCGCACAGTGGTGCGCACACCAGCCGACGTTGTCCGTCGGTGCGGGCGGTCAGTAGTCCGTGGGTGGCGCCCGCGGCGTCGAATGCCACCCCAGGTCGGTGAGCCGAGCCGAAACCCATCAAGTCGGGGCCGAGCACCGGCGCCAGCCGAAGGCCGCCTTCCGCGACGAGCTCCAGTTCCTTCTCGGCTCCGGCCGCCTCCAAGAGCTCGGTGGCCAGCACCGCCTGGCCCACCACCGGAACGGCGCTGAGGGTTCTGGCGAGTTCTTCGATCACGACGACGGTTTCGACGCCGCTCGCCTCGAGCCCGCACAGGCGCGGTGAACGCAACGTCGGCACACCGAGATCCACCAGGCGGCGCCACTGGGCGTCGAGCGCCTCGCCGGTCGGGATTTCGTCCGCGCTGGAAACCCCCACGCTCGCCCCCAGCTGCGCGGCGGTGTCGCGGAGCAGTTGCTGCTCGTCGGTAAAGGCGATCTCCATGGTCAGCGCAGGGTCATCTCCACGCTGGTGTATCCGCGCACCGTCGCGGTAAGCACGCGTTCCCGAGCCCCGATGGCGTAGTCGGGAAACCTGTCGGCGATGTACTCGAACACCAGCTGCGCCTCGCGGCGAGCCAACCATTGCCCGAGACAGATGTGGATTCCCCACCCGAAATACACGTCGGTGCCGCGCGGCCTGTCGATGATGAAACGGTCGGGATCGTGGTAGCGCCGTTCGTCGCGGTTGGCGCTGCCCAGGAGCAGCAGCACCCAGTCGCCGGCGTCCATGGTGACGCCGTGTCGCTCGACGGGCCTGGTCAAGGTGCGAGCCACCCAGTGGCTCGGCGTGTCGTAGCGCAGCGCCTCGTTCACCGCGGCGGGAATGACGCTGCGGTCCTTCACGATGCGCTGCCACTCCTCGGGGTGCTCGGCGAGCGCGACGAGGCCGTTGGAGATCAGCTTCTGCGTGGTTTCCGAACCGGCGGCCGACAGGAGATTGCAGAACATGAGCACCTCGTGCGGGGTCAGGGCGCGCTGGCCGCCGGCCTCGGGGTCGTCGAACGTGGCTTGCAGCACGACGCTGATCAGGTCGTCACCCGGGTCGGTGCGGCGCCGCTCGATCAGGTCACCGATGTACTGGCTGATCAGGCGGTTGGCCTCGATGGCTTTGGCCGGCATCGCGACCTGCCCTTCCTCCCGGGTGAGGAAGGCCTCCCACCAGACGCGCAGCTGCGCGCGGTCGCTGTGCGGCACGCCGAGCAGATCACCGATCACGTCCGTGGGCACCGAGAACGCGAACGCCTCCATCGCGTCGACGGTGGTACCCGGTTGCAGCCGGCCAAGGTGCGTGTGGACCACGGCCCGCAGGGCAGACTCCATGGCGGCGACCGCTTTTGGCGTGAAGAACCCTTTGAGGACCCCGCGAATGCGGTCGTGGCGAGGCGGGTCCATCGAGATCACCGAGTACTTCCGTCCGTCGTTGTCCGGGTTCTCCGGTGCCGGACCGCGCTTGGACGAGAACGTCTCCCAATTCCGCAGAGCCTGCGACACGTCGTCGAACCTGGACAGGACCCACCAGCGGTTTTCGGGATCCCGGTAGACCGGCGCCTCGTCGCGCAATCTCCGGTACACCGGGTACGGATCGTCGAAGATCGCCTTGGAGAACGGCGAATACATCAACTCGCTGGTCGCTGGCACAGCCCTGACTCTATCATCGCAATGAACAATCGGACGTTGAGTGACTAACTGCTCAGTCGCTCGGCGCCGTGCGCTCGATCAACTCGATCCAGTTGCCGTCGGGGTCAGTCGCCATCAGTCCCCGGTTGCCGCCGTCGAATGTGACCGTTCGTTCCGGTCGGGCTTGGCCACCCAGGCGCTCGATACGCGCGACGACCGCGTCCGCGTCGTCGACGCGGAAAGACAGGTGCGTGAAGCCCACCGCGTTCATCCGGCGGGGTCGGCGCTTCTCGCGCACGCCCGGTACCGGGTAGCCGAGCAACTCGAGGCGAAATCCGTCGCGTTGCAGGTAGACCAAGTCCAGCACCAGCCCGGGCACGCCCAGCAGCCGTGCCGTCTCGGGCCCGTCGACCGTCAGGCGGCCGCTTTCGTCGAATCCCATTGCCGTGCAATAGAATCGGACGGATCTTTCGAGATCGCTGACGCACAGCCCGATATGGGTGAGGCGGTCACCGGGGGTCATGCGGTGTCGTCGGCAAGTTCGTCGAGCAGCGCGTTGTGTTCCCCGAGCAAGGGTGGCCGTACGGGCCCGCCCGCAAGAGTGGCGCTGAAAAGGTATGGCGTGCCCGGATAGCGGAACGTCTCCCGCAGTTCCGGGTGGTGGACCGGCACGTGAAACCCGCGGGCGGCGATGTGTTCGTCCTCGAAGGCCTCGTCGGGTGACAGCACCGCTCCGGCGGGGAATCCGCGTCGCTGGCTCTCCAGGAAGTACTCATTCGCCGGCATCCGGGAAGCAATCAAGGTGATCGCGTCGCGGGCCGCCATAAGTATCGCGGTGGTCTCGTCGTCGGCACCGATCATCGCGATGTCGACCGGCTCGTCGCGAGAGGCGGCCATTTCCAGGAACACCGCCTCGGGAAGCTCGTCGGTCAGGCCAAGGTCCGCGAGCCAGGTCAGCAGGTTCGCGAATTCGGTCGGCTTGCGGGGTAGCACGCCGGTGGTGGCGTAGGCGCCGTCCGCGCACCGGACCTGCGTCGGTTGGCTCCGCGTGAAGTACGCGTGACGGCCGGTCTGGCGGACGCACGTCTCGTTGTTGACCAGCCAGTGGTACGTCGTCTGCTCCGAACTGACGTTGCAGGCCGCATTGACGCTGACGTCGACGAGCTGACCCTGGCCGGCCTGGTCCCGGTGCGCAAGGGCCACCAGCGCTCCGATCGCGCAATACAGGCCGGCGAGGTTGGCCGACTGCTCGCCGGCGCCACGGACCGGCGGCAGGGAGTGATCGTCGTAGCCGCAGTTCCAGACCGGACCCCCGCCGGCGAGCATGGTGAGGTCGGTGACGGGTTGGTCGGCCCGCATGCTGTCGAGGCCGAATGGGGTGACCGCCACCCAGATCAGGGACGGGTGCCGGGCATCGCCGACGGGGCCGGACCCGGAGATGACGATGTCGGCGCCAGCGATCAGGCGCCCCAGTGCGTTGGCACCCTCCGCGGTGTCGAGATCGACGGTCACCGACCTCTTGCCCACGTTGCCGCTCCACCAGCGCAGGCTGGTATCCGACCCGATGTTGTCGTGTGCGAACGGCGGTCGTGACCGATGTGAAGATCCCGCGGGAGGTTCGACCACGACGACCTCCGCGCCGAGTTCGGCGAGCAACCTTCCCCCGACGGGGGTGAACTGGCCGCTGATCTCGACGACGCGAATCCCGCTCAGCGCGTTCAGATCACACCCCGCTTCGTCAATTCGTCCAGCTCCTGATCACTGCGCCCGAGCAGCCCGCCCAGCACGTCTCGGTTGTGTTCGCCCAGACACGGCGCGGCCCGCGAAATGCTCCACGGCGACGCCGACATTCGCAGGGGAACCCCTTCGACGCGCACCGTCCCGATCTCGGGGTGCGTCACGGTCGGAAACAGTCCCCAGTTGGCGAGGTCCGGGTCTTCGTCGATCCGTTCCCGCGGCGACTTCACGACACTCGCCGGCACCCCGGCCGCAGTGAGTTCGGCTGCCAGCGAGGAGGCTTCGCGGGTCCGGGTGCAGGCGCTGACGAGTGCGTCGAGTGCGTCGGCGCCGAGCAACCGCTGCTCCAGGGTGGCGAATCGGTCCTCTGTCAATCGCGGTTCGTCGACGACTTTGGACAGCAGGGCGACGTCCCGGTCGTCGCGGCAGGCGATGGCGACCCACCGGTCCTCGCCCAGGCACGGGTAGATCCCATGCGGGGCCATTTCACCGAAGTCGGCGTGGTTACCGTCCGGGAACCCCGGCCGGCGCGCGGGCCGCTCGTTGACCGTCCAATCCAGCACCTCGGTGGGCAGCATCGCGATTCCCGCAGGCACCGTGGCCAAGTCGATGTGTTGACCCTCGCCGGTGCGTTCGCGCTGATGCAGGGCCGCCAGGATCGCGACCGTCATGTAGTAGGCGGCGACGTGGTCCATGTACGAGTAACCCCATCCCGCGGGCTCACGGTCGGGCAACCCGGCTGTGAAGGTGAGCCCGCTCAGCGCCTGAACGATGGGACCCCAGGTCTTGAAATCGCGGTAGGGGCCGCTATGTCCGAAGCCGCAGTTGGAGACGTAGATGATGTCCGGCTTGATCCGGCGCAGCTCGTCGTAGCCGAAACCCATCCTGTCCAGCACGCCGGCGGCGAAATTCTCGCAGACGATGTCGGACAGGGCGATCAGCTCACGCAACAGCTGCTTGCCTGCCTCTTGACGCAGGTTGATGGTCACCCCGAGCTTGCCCACGTTGTGGTTGTTGAAGCCGGCACCCAGATTCACGCCCCGGCGCTCGTCGACGAACGGGCCGACGCCGCGCAGCGCGTCCCACATCCCGCGCGTTGCGGGGTCTTCGACTCGGATGACCTCGGCACCGAAGGCGGCCAGGATCTTCGTCGCCCCGGCGCCCGCCAGTTGACCGCCGAGGTCGCATACCCGAAGGTGGGACAACCCGACGCTCACCATGCAACAATAAAACAGATTTTGTTCTTCTGCCAATGCCGCGCCGCAGCCAGGCCGGCGGGACGGCTACTCGCAGATTAACAGTTGATGTTCTATTGTTCAGTCTTATGGTGACGATCACAGCGGCCCGCTTCGACGAGCCGGCGTTCTACCTCGGCGACCCGAACGCCACATTCGCGCAGTTGCGCGAACACGATCCCGTGCATTGGTACGAGGAGGGCCAGTTCTGGGTGATCACCAAGTACGAAGACATCAAGGGTATCTCGGCTCGACCCGAGAGGTTCAAGTCGGAGCGCATTGGGATCATGATGGATCTGATCGCGCACCGGGAGGGCCGCGACCCTCAGGGATATGGCAACCGCGGCATCATGTTCATGGATCCGCCGGTGCACCGAGTGCACCGCAAGGCCGTCGGCGTGCGGTTCACGCCGGCCGCGGTCGCCAAGATGGAGGCCCGGGTACGCCAGGTCGTCAACGATGCGCTCGACGACCTGCCGAACGGTGAATTCGACTGGATTCAACGGGTCGCCGAG
>NZ_LZJJ01000375.1:0-14181 GCF_001667625.1 Mycobacterium sp. E1715 | reverse complement strand
CGCCCTCGCCTGCGCCCTTATAGCCGCCGGGCCCCGGTCCGGGTATCTCGACGTGGCCGAATTCGATCGGCGGCACCTCGGTGGCGGTGGGCAGCAGGTAGTCGACGAAAGTCGTTGCCAGCGGGTTGCCGTCGTCGTCGTAAACCAAGTCCTCCATCAGGGCGCCGCCGATGCCCTGCACGGTGCCGCCGGCGATCTGGCCCTCCACCACCGAGGGGTTGATCATCGGCCCGACGTCCTCGCTGACGATATAGCGCAGCAGCGTCACCTTGCCGGTGGCCACGTCCACCTCGCAGGTGCAGGCGTGCGTCGCGTTGGACCAGTGGATGGGATTGGTCGAGTTGAACCGGGCGGTCGCCTCCAGGTTGGTCGACATCCCCGGCGGCAGCAGCTGCGGCGAGTAGTGCGCGACGTACGCCAGCTCGCCGAACGGCACCGACCTGTCGGGCTCGCCGCGCACGCTGGCCACCGAAAACGCCAGGTCCACTTCGGATTCTGCGACCTTGAGGTGGTGGGCGGCCAGTGCCACGATCTTCTCGCGCAGCAGCGCCCCCGCCTCGTTGACGGCCCCGGCGGTCATGGGCGCGCTGCGGCTGCCCTGCGTCCCGGCCCCGTACGGGGTGACCGCGGTGTCGCCCTGGATAGTGGCGACGTCGTCGATGTCGGCGCCCAGCGCGTCGGCGGTCAGCTGCACGACCGTGGTCTCGATGCTGTTGCCGCTCGAGCCGCCGTTGACGTACACGTTGATCTTGCCGGTGGGCTCCATGCGGATGGTGCAACCCTCGGTGGCCAGGTGGCCGGTCGCCGCGCCTGTCGGTTCGATGTAGGCCGAGAACCCCAATCCCAGGTAGCGGCCCTGCGCCAGCGCCTCGGCCTGCTCTTTGCGAAAGCCTTCGTGGTCAAGGATTTTCACGGCCTGCTCGAAGGTGTCGATCGGGGCGACGTGGTCATACGGCATGCCGTTGGGGTTGAAATAGGGCATCTCGTCGCGGCGCAACAGGTTTCGCCGGCGCAGCTCGACCGGGTCCATGTTCATCTTGCGCGCGGCGATGTCCAGCAGAATCTCGCGGGCCAGCGTCTCGTACTGCCAGGGGCCGCGATAGGCGGCCAGGCCGCTGGTGTTGGAGAACACCGTCTTGTAGTTGAAGCTGGCCTTGGGCACCCGGTAGGGGCCCGGAAAGAACATGCCGATGGCGGCCGTGGTGAGCACCGGATAAGGCGTCGGGTAGGCGCCGATGTCCTGGACGAAGTCGATGTCGGCCGCCGCGATGTTGCCCTCGTCGTCGAAGGCCATGCGGGCGGTGCCGTCGACGTGCCGCGCCTGCCCGGCCGACATCAGGTTCTCCCGCCGGTCCTCGATCCACTTCAGCGCGGCCGGCACCTTGCGGGCGGCCAGCATGATGCACATGTCCTCGCGCATCGGGACGACCTTCTGGCCGAAGCCGCCGCCGGTGTCGCGCATGATGACCCGAACCCGTTGTGCCGCAATGCCTAACAGCCGGGCGCAGAACGCCCGCAGTTCGTGCGGGGTCTGGGTGGACGCCCACATCGTGAGTTCTCCGGTGGCGGCGGTCCATTCGACGACCAGGCCGCGGGTTTCGATCGGCACCGGCGCATAGATCTGTTGGTAGATGTTCTCCTTGACGACGCACGGCGCGCCGGCGAACAGTTCTTCGTCCGGCGGGGCCCCGCCCATCCCGCCGGCGACGTTGTTCGGGTAGGCGTCGTGCACCAGCACGTCGCAGGCCTGCGCCCGGGTGAAGTCGGTGACGGCGGGCAGCGGCTCGTAGTCCACGTCGATGAGTTCCAGCGCGTCCTCGGCGACATACCGGCTCTCGGCGACGACGAGGGCGACGGGGTCGCCGACGAACTTCGCCTCGCCCTCGGCCAGCGGCGGGCGCGGGGTGTCTTGGACGTCCTTGCCGGCGACGGCGTGCCAGGCCTCCCGCACGTCGGGGTTGAGGTCGGCGGCGGTGAACACCGCGCGCACGCCGGGCAGCGCCAGCGCGGCCGAGGCGTCGATGCCGTTGATCCGCGCCCGTGCGAACGGGCTGCGCACGAAGCAGGCGTGCAGCATGCCGGGCCGCGAGATGTCGTCTACGAAGCTGCCGCGGCCGGTCAGCAGCCGGCCGTCCTCGACCCGCTGGACTCGGGTGCCCGCGTATCGGGGCGCCGGAGTGGAGGGAGACTGCACGTCCTGAGTCATCGTGCTCCATTGGTTGTCGCTAGGCGAGAAGCTGAATGTCATCATAGGAGAGTGGCGTTATCGCAGTCGAGCGGCCCGGCGCCGCGCAGCGTCGGGGTGCTGCTGGCCGCGGGAGCCGGGCGGCGCTACGGCAAGCCGAAGGTGCTGGTCGACGGGTGGCTTCAGGCCGCGGTCGACGCCCTGCGGGCCGGGGGCTGCGCGGACGTGGTCGTCGTGCTGGGCGCCGCCCAGGTGGCGGTTCCGGCCGGATCCACCGCGGTGACGGCCCTGCGGTGGCGGGACGGGCTGAGCGCCTCGGTCCGCGCCGGCATCGAGCGCGCCGACCGGCTGCGCGCGGACTACGCGGTGCTGCACGTCGTCGACGCCCCCGATGTGGGGCCCGCGGTGGTCGCGCGCGTTCTCGGCCGGGCGATCGCATCACCCGCCGGGCTGGCGCGCGCCGCGTTCGGCGACCGCCCGGGGCATCCGGTGGTCGTCGCCCGCCGCCATTGGCCCGAGGTCCTGTCGAGCATCTCCGGCGACAGCGGCGCCGGCGCGTACCTGCGGACCCGGCGCGACGTCGAGATCGTCGACTGCGCGGATCTCGCCGGCGGTCAGGACATCGACGAGCCCTAGGCCGCCGCGGGCGGGTCGGCGGCGGGCAGCGCGGCGTCTTGGGCGGCCGCGTGCACGCGATGGCGGACGAGGTACCAGCCGCCGATCAGCCCGGGGATGCCGAGGGCCAGCGCGCCGAGCAGCCAGGGGCCCTGAACCTTGTCCAGCAACATCAGGACCAGGACGCCGGCCAGGAAGGCCAGCGTCAGGTAGCCGCTGTAGGGCGCCAGCGGCATCCGGAAGTGCGGCCGCTGCACCTCACCGGCGCGGGACAGCCGGTAGAACCGCAGCTGGCTCGCCACGATCGTCCCCCAGGCGACCACCACGCCCACGGCGGCGATGTGGAGCACGATTTCGAACGCCTGGCTGGGTTTGACGGCGTTGAGCACGATGCCCAACAGGCCGACCACGGCGGTGAGCAGGATTCCGCCGTAGGGCACGCCGTTCTTGGTCATCGGCGCGGTGAATTTCGGGCCGCTGCCGTTGATCGCCATGGACCGCAATATCCGGCCCGTGGAGTACAGCCCGGCATTCAGGCTGGAGAGCGCGGCGGTGAGCACGACCAGGTTCATCACACTGCCGGCCCCGCCGAAGCCGACCTTGGAGAAGAAGGTGACGAACGGGCTCACGTGGTCGCGATAGGCGGTGTGTGGCAGCAGCAGCGCCAACAGGACCGTCGAGCCGATGTAGAAGATGGCGATGCGAAAGACCACCGAATTGATGGCCCGCGGCATGATCTTGTGCGGATTTGGGGTCTCGCCGGCCGCGATGCCGACGAGTTCGACCGCGGCGTAGGCGAAGACCACGCCCGAGGTGACCAGCACCAGGGGCAGCAAGCCGGCCGGCAGGAGTCCGCCGTGGCTGTCCCAGAGCGCCACACCGGGGTCGTGACCGTCGACCTTGAAGCGGCCGACCAGAAAGACGGTGCCGACGACGAGGAACGTCACCAGGGCCAGCACCTTGATCAGCGAGGCCCAGAATTCGAGCTCGCCGAACAGCCTGACCGAGATCAGGTTCATCGCGAGCACGGCGACCAGCGCGATCAGCGCCAGCGTCCACTGCGGGACGGTCTGGAACGTCGTCCAGTAGTGGCAGTAGTGCGCGATCGCGGTGGTGTCCACGATCCCGGTCATCGCCCAGTTGACGAAGTACAGCCAGCCCGCCGCGAAGGCGGCCTTCTCGCCGAAGAACTCCCGGGCGTAGGACACGAAGGATCCCGAGGACGGGCGGTACAGCACCAGCTCGCCGAGGGCGCGCAGGATCAAGAAGACGAAGATGCCGCAGACCCCGTAGACGAGGAACAGCCCCGGTCCGGCCGACGCGAGCCTTCCGCCCGCGCCGAGGAACAGGCCGGTCCCGATGGCGCCGCCGAGGCCGATCATCTGGATCTGGCGATTGTTCAGGCCCTTGTGATAGCCCGAGTCTTCACGGGCGAGCCGCGCGGCGGCGCTGTCTTGCGATGACATTGGGTCCTGCCGTGTCGGCTCCGGGAAAGGCTCAGGCTAACCCACCGGTCCGCCGGCGCGCTCGGTCAGTGGCCGCGGCCCGGGCCGGTGTGTTCCCGACCAGGCCGCAGTGCTCCGCGACGCCGTCGCAGAGCCCCCGGGAACAAGACCGCGACCCTGGCCGTTACCATCATCGACAAGTTGAGCGAACCACACTCAATGCTGGGTTGACACCACGGTGTCGGCAAGAGCAGGCTTGAGCGGGGTTCACTCAGCATAGTGGCACCAAAGAAGCTCTACTCAATCAGGAGGAATCACTATGGCTCGTGCGGTCGGTATCGACCTCGGGACCACCAACTCCGTCGTCGCAGTTCTCGAGGGCGGGGACCCCGTCGTCGTCGCCAACTCCGAGGGCTCACGGACGACCCCGTCCATCGTCGCGTTCGCGCGCAACGGCGAGGTGCTCGTCGGCCAGCCCGCCAAGAACCAGGCGGTGACCAACGTCGACCGCACCATCCGTTCGGTGAAGCGGCACATGGGCACGGATTGGTCCATCGAGATCGATGACAAGAAATACACCGCGCAGGAGATCAGCGCCCGGGTGCTGATGAAGCTGAAGCGCGACGCGGAGGCGTACCTCGGTGAGGACATCACCGACGCCGTGATCACCGTGCCGGCGTACTTCAACGACGCCCAGCGGCAGGCGACCAAGGAAGCCGGCCAGATCGCCGGCCTCAACGTGCTGCGCATCGTCAACGAGCCCACCGCGGCGGCGCTGGCGTACGGCCTGGACAAGGGCGAGAAGGAACAGACCATTCTGGTCTTCGACCTCGGCGGTGGCACGTTCGACGTGTCGCTGCTGGAGATCGGCGAGGGCGTGGTCGAGGTCCGCGCCACCAGCGGTGACAACCACCTCGGTGGCGACGACTGGGACGACAGGGTCGTCGAGTGGCTGGTCGACAAGTTCAAGGGCACCAGCGGCATCGACCTGACCAAGGACAAGATGGCGATGCAGCGGCTGCGTGAGGCCGCCGAGAAGGCCAAGATCGAGCTCTCGAGTTCGCAGAGCACCTCGATCAACCTGCCCTACATCACCGTCGACGCCGACAAGAACCCGCTGTTCCTCGACGAGCAGCTGACCCGCGCCGAATTCCAGCGCATCACCCAGGATCTGCTGGACCGCACGCGTCAGCCGTTCCAGTCTGTGATCAAGGACGCCGGCATCTCGGTGTCCGAGATCGACCACGTGGTGCTGGTGGGTGGTTCCACCCGCATGCCCGCGGTGTCCGACCTGGTCAAGGAGATGACCGGTGGCAAGGAGCCCAACAAGGGCGTGAACCCCGACGAGGTGGTGGCCGTTGGCGCCGCGCTGCAGGCGGGTGTCCTCAAGGGCGAGGTGAAAGACGTTCTGCTGCTTGATGTCACGCCGCTGAGTCTCGGTATCGAGACCAAGGGTGGCGTGATGACCAAGCTCATCGAGCGCAACACCACGATCCCCACCAAGCGGTCGGAGACCTTCACCACGGCCGACGACAACCAGCCGTCGGTGCAGATCCAGGTCTATCAGGGTGAGCGCGAGATCGCTTCGCACAATAAGCTGCTCGGCTCCTTCGAGCTGACCGGCATCCCGCCGGCGCCCCGTGGTGTCCCGCAGATCGAGGTCACCTTCGACATCGACGCCAACGGCATCGTGCACGTCACGGCCAAGGACAAGGGCACCGGCAAGGAGAACACGATCAAGATCCAGGAGGGCTCCGGCCTGTCCAAGGAGGAGATCGACCGGATGATCAAGGACGCCGAGGCGCACGCCGAGGAGGACCGTCAGCGCCGCGAAGAGGCCGACATCCGCAACCAGGCCGAGACGCTGGTCTACCAGACGGAGAAGTTCGTCGCCGAACAGCGTGGCGCCGAGGGCGGTTCGAAGGTCCCCGAGGACACCCTGAACAGGGTGGACGCGGCCGTGGCCGAGGCCAAGTCCGCGCTGGAAGGCACCGACATCTCCGCGATCAAGTCGGCGATGGAGAAGCTGGGCCAGGAGTCCCAGGCGCTCGGCCAGGCCATCTACGAGGCGACCCAAGCGGCCGGCGGTGCCGGTGGCGACGGTGCCGGAGGCCCGCAGGCCGGTTCCGCTGACGACGTGGTGGACGCGGAGGTGGTCGACGACGACCGGGAGGCCAAGTGACCGAAGGGAATCCACACGAGCAGGTGACCGTCACCGACAAGCGGCGCATCGACCCCGAAACCGGTGAAGTCCGGCGGTCCTCTCCCGGCTCCGAGCCGGGAGAGGCCGCGCCGGGCGACTTCGCGGGTGAATCACCCGAGGAGGCCGGCAAGGCCGCCGAACTTTTGGGCGACCTGCAACGGGTCCAGGCGGACTTCGCCAACTACCGCAAGCGCGCGCTGCGCGACCAGCAGGCCGCCGCGGACCGGGCCAAGGCCGGCGTCGTCAGCCAATTGCTGGGCGTGCTCGACGATCTCGAGCGGGCGCGTAAGCATGGCGACCTGGAGTCCGGCCCGCTGAAGTCGGTGGCCGACAAGCTGACCGGCGCGTTGACCGGGCTGGGCCTGGTCGCGTTCGGCGAGGAAGGCGAGGACTTCGACCCGGTGTTGCACGAAGCGGTGCAGCACGAGGGCGACGGCGGCGACGGCTCCAAACCGGTGATCGGCACGGTCATGCGGCAGGGTTACAAACTGGGCGACCAGGTCCTGCGGCACGCCCTGGTCGGGGTCATCGACACGGTGGCCGACGAGGGCGCTCCGGCGGCCGCGCCGGTCGAATCGGGCGATAACCCCGGCGCATCCGGTGAATAGACCACACAATCAGCACAACAACAGAACTCCAAAGGTGAAGGGGGTGACGCGACATGGCCCAGCGTGAATGGGTCGAAAAGGACTTCTACAAGGAGCTGGGCGTCTCCTCTGACGCCAGTCCCGAAGAGATCAAACGCGCATACCGGAAGCTGGCGCGCGACCTGCATCCGGACGCCAATCCCGACAATCCGGCCGCCGGCGAGCGATTCAAGGCGGTCTCGGAAGCGCACAACGTGTTGTCGGATCCGGCGAAGCGCAAGGAGTACGACGAGACCCGCCGCCTGTTCGCGGGCGGCGGTTTCGGCGGTCGCCGGTTCGACACCGGCGGCTTCGGTGGCTTCAACGTCGGTGGCGACGGCGCCGAGTTCAACCTCAACGATTTGTTCGATGCCGCCGGCCGCAGCGGCGGAACCAACATCGGTGACCTGTTCGGCGGCCTGTTCGGGCGCGGCGCCGGGGCCCGTCCCAGCCGGCCACGACGCGGCAACGACCTGGAGACCGAGACGCAGCTGGACTTCGTCGAGGCCGCCAAGGGTGTGGCCATGCCGTTGCGGCTGACCAGCCCGGCGCCGTGCACCAACTGCCACGGCAGCGGCGCGCGGCCGGGCACCAGCCCCAAGGTGTGCCCCACCTGCAACGGCTCCGGCGTGATCAGCCGCAACCAGGGCGCGTTCGGCTTCTCCGAACCGTGCACCGATTGCCGGGGCAGCGGCTCGATCATCGAGCACCCCTGCGACGAGTGCAAGGGCACCGGGGTCACCACCCGGACCCGCACCATCAACGTGCGGATCCCGCCGGGCGTCGAGGACGGGCAACGCATCCGGCTGCCCGGGCAGGGCGAGGCGGGCCTGCGCGGGGCCCCGTCGGGCGACCTGTACGTGACGGTACATGTGCGGCCGGACAACGTGTTTGGCCGCGACGGTGATGACCTCACCGTGACCGTCCCCGTCAGCTTCGCCGAGTTGGCTTTGGGCTCAACGATTTCGGTGCCCACGCTGGACGGCAAGGTCGGCGTGCGGGTGCCCAAGGGCACGTCCGACGGACGCATCCTGCGGGTGCGTGGTCGGGGCGTTCCCAAGCGCAGCGGCGGCAACGGGGACCTGCTGGTCACCGTCAAGGTCGCCGTGCCGCCCAACGTCGAGGGCGCCGCGGCGGAGGCGCTGGAGGCGTACGCGGCCGCCGAGCGGGCCAGTGGGTTCGACCCGCGAGCGGGATGGGCGGGTAACCGCTGATGGCCAAGAATTCACGGGAGGAATCCCGGACGTTCCTGATCTCGGTGGCCGCCGAGCTGGCCGGCATGCACGCCCAGACCCTGCGCACCTACGATCGCCTCGGCCTGGTCAGTCCGCGCCGCACTTCCGGTGGGGGACGGCGGTATTCGGAGCACGACGTCGACCTCCTGCGCGAGGTGCAGCGGCTGTCCCAGGACGAGGGCGTCAACCTGGCCGGCATCAAACGCATCATCGAGCTGACCAACCAGGTCGAGGCCTTGCAGGCGCGGGTGAAGGAGTTGACCGAGGAGCTGGCGCAGGTGCGCGCCGGCCAGCGCCGCGACCTGGCGGTGGTGCCCAAGAGCACCGCCGTGGTGGTCTGGCAGCCGCGCAGGGGCCGTTAGCCTTCAGTCCTCGGGCAGTTTGTCGAGGGTTTTGCGGGCTTCCTTGCGGAAGATCTCGTGCTCGTCGTCGAGGTATTTCGCGACGGCGTCGCGCACACCCGTAGCGCGTTGACGCACCAGCGCCTTCATGGCCGGGATTCGGGAGGCCGGATACGGAAGCTGGCTCACCGCTAGCTCTTTCGCCTCCTCGGTCTTGATTTGGCCGATCCATTCCACCAGCAGCGATTTGGTGGGAAAGTCGCGCTCGGAGCGAATCAGGGCGGCGATACGCGGGAAGTCGGAGCGCTCGCAAATTTTGGCCAGCGCGAAGCCGGCGGCTTCGAGTTCCAGGTTGCTGAGCGGAGGCTCGATGTTGAACTGATCAAACAGGACGTCTACGGCGGCGCGGTTTCCTTTGGCGTGCTTAGTGATCAGGTTACGGATCAGTCCGGCACGCCACGCCCGGCGGTCCTCATTACGAGGAACGCGTTCATCGAGGTGTTGCAGCCAGTCCACGACGATTGGCACCGCCTGCGGATAGTCGTTGGGTGAGTTCACCAATTCCCAGACTGTGTCTTCGGGGATGCCTGCGGCGTCGAGTTCCCGTTTCATCGCCTGCTCGGATTCCGGCCAAGTAGCGGGGTCGCCTGGTGATCTCATGAGAGGTTGATGCTTTGATCGATCTCCACGTTCAACCCCGGGTAGTCCGTTCGCAAGGTGTCCTCCACGCTGCCGACGTTGGTGCGGCCTTTGTCCACCACGATGACCAACTTGTAGCCGTTGTCCCGTGCCCACTGTGCCATGTCCCGGATCTGCCGCGTGGCGTCCAGCTTCTGCACGTTCTTCACCTCGCGCACCACGTGATTGCGGTCATCGATCTCATCCGGAATTCGTGTTCTGATCGCGCCTGTCTGCGGGTCGGTCACACGAATCGGTCGCTTGGCGTCTTGGTCGATGCCGGCGAGTTGTTCGGCGCGGCGGCCCTTGAGGCGGTTGTCGTTGACCCGTTGCGTCGGAGTCGGATCCACCCGTCGTGGCACCAGGGTGAGCAGTGTCTTCACCGTAGGCAACGCGGCGTTCGTGGCGGTGGTGGCCGACGTCAGGTCCGTCATCGAGGTGGTGGCCGTGGTCCGCAGCGCCGTGTTCAGCCCGTTGATCTGGGTGACCGCCGTCGCGATGAACGTCCGCTTGATGGCCTCGGTGATGAGGTGCAGTTGCGGCGGATAACCGTCCAGGATCTTGACGATCAGATCGAGGCTGCGGACGACGAAGGCCATGTCGTCCTTGACCGATTTGAGCTTGTCCCCGTAGTCCTTGGCCGCGCGCGACAGGTCCCCGCACGCGCC
Source organism: Mycobacterium sp. E1715 (assembly GCF_001667625.1). Taxonomy (NCBI): domain Bacteria; kingdom Bacillati; phylum Actinomycetota; class Actinomycetes; order Mycobacteriales; family Mycobacteriaceae; genus Mycobacterium; species Mycobacterium sp. E1715. The sequence goes on along the minus strand of NZ_LZJJ01000375.1, from coordinate 4,185 downwards.
GGCGATGTCGGTGCTGACGACGCGCGCCTCATTGAGCCGGTCGACGACGAACGCGATCTCCGCCGCCTCGACGTCGACGATGAGCCGCTGCTCCTCTGGTGAGGGCTGGTCGTCGATGTGCACCAGGTCGTGCCCGAACGTCTCCCACGCCGACCCGACCGCATGCACCCGGTCGGGGTGCCCGTCGGGCCAGCCGTCGGTGATCTGACCACGCACCAGGTCCCAGTGCGGCGGTTCCGGATCGCCGCCCCCGGCGACCGAGCCGACATCGACCGCCGCGTCGATGTAGGTTCCGGCGGACTGGCCCGGCGGCGTGATCGGCGCCCCAAAGGCGTCGCGCTGGTTGAGGGTGGACGCCTCTTCGGTCTCGTCGTGGTTGATGCCGTCCTGGCGCAACAGGGTACCGAGGTTGTCGAAGACGTTGACCAGCCGGAAGGAGACCTGGCCGGCCTCGTCGGCGGCGGTGTCGAAGGCCGCCGCCCACTGCGGGCCGACCCCGTGCGTCCCGGCGGCGTTGGCTGCCTGGACGCCGGCGAGTTTGCGCAACGCGGCGGCGGCGTGGTCGCTGTTCTCCTTGTAGGCAGCGGCCGCGTCGTAGAACAATTCCGGATCGACGTCCGTCACTCCCCGCCCCGCTCTCCCACCGGCGAACCGATTCTATGGCAGCCTGGGATTTCGCGTTTACACCCGGAAAGGGGCCACCTCATGTCGTATGACCTGACGGTCTACGCGGCCGGCAGCGTCGACGACGAGGAGTTGGAGGCGATCGTCGAATCCGTCCCCGGGCTGTCGATCGGGGACAGCGGGGACGGTGAGGTCACCGTGGTGCGCGGCAAAGACGACACCTATGCATTCACCGTGTTCGGGCCCCACGAGATCGAGCCCGAGGACGTGCCCGACGACGTCGTGCCCTACCTTCTCGAGCCGGCCATCAGCTGGCAGATCAGCGTGGAGGGCAGCGACCCGGCCGAGGTCCGGCCGGCGCGGCGGTTCGCCAAGGCGTTGGCCGTCGCCGCGGGGGGAGTGGCGGTCGACGAACAGACCGAGGACATCCTCGGTGCCCGAGGGGCTCGCAAGGCCAGCCGACCCAACAGCGAGTTGATCCGAGTCCTCAAGCTTGATTGGTACTCGCCGGTGTCGGCGCCCAACGCCCCGACGCTCTGGCTCGAACTCGCGAGAAAGCTCCTCCCCGAGGCCCTTCCGCGCCGCTTCGGCGAATCGGACCCGCTGCGTTACCGACTAGACCGCGACGGTGACGCCCGGTTCGTGGACGTCTATTCCGATGTGGCGCGGTTCAAGGCGACGTTCCCCTGCCTCGAGGGCGGGCTCTTCCCGAAAGAGTGGGGCGGTGTCTGCGTCGACACTCTGTGGATTGTGGCCGAGCCGCTGGACGACCCGCGCTGGCGAAACTCCGTGCGCCGGTTCTTCGTCGAGTTCGCCCGCCGGCGCGGCAGCGTGCTGGCTACCGGCGAGGTGCTGCGCAACCACAAGCTCTCCGGGCCGACCGACGTCAACAAGGACGTCAGCGGCCTGTTGCGCGGGGCGGACGGGATACTCGGTCTACCGTCCCACCCGATCTGGTGGATCTGGTTCGGCACCGAGTACCTGCCGATCGTCCGCGAATATCTGCCGTCCGAGGGCACCACGTTCTACGACGAGGGGGCGCTTTTCGCCGCCACCGAGGAGCCCACGGACCGCGGCCAGCTCGCGGCGCTGCCCGATCCGTTCCCGAAAAGCCTTCGGGTCGGCGAGATTCCGCCGGAATACGGACCGCCGAACAGCCCGACCAATACGCCGGCGGCTATCCGCCCCACATCGAGGTGTTGACCTCGGCGTTGTGGGTGTAGTTGCGGTGCGCGATGTGCGCGTTGAGGTGCATGTCGAACACCTGCTCGCTCGTCTCGTCCGCCCAGCGCTGCCAGTGCTGCACCCGCTCGAGAAAGACGTCGAACCCCACGCCCTCCCACGTGCCCTGCAGGCCTTGCAGATCCTTGGCCACCTCGGACAGTCGGTCCTTCATCACGAGGCAGAACTGGCGCATCGCGTCGGCCGCGTCCACCAGTTCGTCCTCGTTGACGGTGCGTCGGGCCATGATTACACCCCCGGGGGTTCGAGGGCTCGAAAGGCGTTGGCCCCGTTGGTTTCCATCTGCGCGTAGGCATTGGCGGCCGCCGACAGCGATTCCCCGATCCAGCGCAGGTCGGCGAGCATGGCTTCGCATTCTTCGTCGATGTCCGACCAGACTTTGAGGTATGCCGTGGCCGCCTGACCCGTCCAGGTGCGGCCAAGGTCGCCCATCTGCGTTCCCAATTTGCGCCGCAGGCCCTCGATCTCGTCCGCCGCGCCGGTGGTGTCCCTGGATGCGCGGGTCAGCTCGGCACAGTAGACGCGCAGCTCGTTGGCCCCCATGGTGAGCAGGCTACCCTCGGCGCATGGGTTGGCGCGACACAGTGACGGAGCTGGCGCAGGCCGACCTGGACGGCCTGGTCGACGCCGCGGTCACCTTCGCGGCCGAGCGCATCGCCGCGGCGGGCGAGTTCCTGCCGTTCGCGCTGGCCGTGTCCGCTCAGGGTCAGCGCCAGGCCGTCCAGCCGAACTACCCGCGCGGCCGGGATCTACGGGTGGCCGAGCAGCTCGCCGCCCAGTGGCGCGGACTCATCGAGGTGAAGGACTCGCTGCGCGCCGCAGTGGTGGCGGTGAACGTGACGCTGACCGAACAGCACCGGGACGGCATCGAGCTCACCGCCGAGCACCGCGAGGGCGTGGCGATCGGATTGATCTTCCCCTACACGCTGGACGCGGACGGCCGGCTGGCGCTGGAGTCGCCGTCGGCTCACCGGGCGGAGCGCCGCGTCTGGGTCGCGTGAGCGCTACGTCGGCGGCGGCAGGTCCCTGAGCTTCGCCAGCGCGTCGGCGACCCGGGTCTCCAGGTCGACAATGTCCTCGTCCGCCCACTCGTCGGCGAATTCGGTTGCCTCGCTTATTGCTTCGTTGATCCGCCTCGTCACCTCCTGGGCGCCCAGGGCCAGTATCCCCGGATCGATGACCAGGCCGGTCAGGCGCAGATGGCCGTTCATGGTCACCTCGACCGTGCCGGTCTGGTCGCTGACCACGATCGCCACTCGTTGCATCCGCCGGACCTGCTCGTCGAGAAGCGCTATGACCGCCTGGAACTGCTCGATCATTCGCCCGATCTGGGAGTGGGTCGGGTCGGACATCGCGAATCCCTATGCGTGAATCGAGAATTGGGAGACCGCGGGCTCGCCCGGCCGCGCGCAGCGGTAGCCGCCGCGGCGCAGCGCGTCGGTCGGCGCGGTCATCGGCTCGAAGCAGACGATCCGCGTCGCGGGGTCGTCGCCGGTGGGCGCGAAGATCTGCGTGGCCGGATACCCGCTTTCGAAGCGCACCTCGATGCGGCGGCCGCCGCCGGAGACCGCGAACACCGCGCCGTCGGGCACCTCGTCGTAGGCATCGTCGAAAGCCTTGTCTCCCAAGGATTCCGAGAGGGACGGCTGAGGTTCGGATTCGCCGGTGGGCAGCCCAACGTCGTCGAGGAGCAGGTGTCGCAGCGGCGGGGCCTCGATCACCCACTCGGCGCGCGGGATGTCGGGCAGCTGCAGGTAGGGGTGAAAGCCGAAGCACAGCGGGACGGCGCGGTCGCCGGTGGCGGTCACCGTGGTGCGCACCGTCAGTGTCCGCTCGGCCAGCCGCACCGCCACCGTCAGCACATGCGGGTAGGGAAAGCTGGCCAGCAATCGCGGATCGGCGGCGAAGTCCAACTCGGCCACCAATTCGTCGGCCGACTCCGCCGTCACCCGCCAGCCCGGGTAGGCGGCGAGCACGCCGTGGATCGGCAGGCCGTTGGGATCGGCGCGAACCCCGTTGTCGCCCGGTGTCAGCGTCGTCGTCACGCCTTGCGCGACCAGGCATCGGCGCTGACCGCCGAGTTCGTGCCCGGGGCGGGCATGATCGGAACCTCGCTCAGCGACGCCGGCGTGGAGCTGTTGGGGCAACGGCGCGGGCTGGACGCCTATGTGGCCAATGGCAAGACGATGGGGATCCCGATCCTGTATCCCTGGGCAAACCGCCTGGGCGCCAACAGCTATACCGCGCAAGGCGTGACGACGACGCTGACACCGGGCGACAACGGGGTTCGCGCCGATCCCAACGGCCTGCCGATCCACG
>NZ_LZJJ01000374.1:0-15429 GCF_001667625.1 Mycobacterium sp. E1715 | reverse complement strand
CGGCATCGCGACGAGCCCTTCGGTGACTACGGCCGCCGCGCGTCACAGGTCTAGCCCATGGCCACCATGACGGCCCGGTCGGTGGTGCTCAGCGTGCTGCTGGGCGCCCACCCGGCGCACGCCCGGGCCAGCGAATTGGTCAGGCTTACTGCGGATTTCGGCATCAAAGAGACCACCCTGCGGGTGGCGCTGACCCGCATGGTGGGTGCCGGTGACCTGATCCGCTCCGCCGACGGCTATCGGCTCTCGGATCGGCTGCTGGCCCGGCAGCGCCGCCAGGACGACGCCATCGACCCGCGGGTCCGCCCGTGGGGCGGGGAGTGGGTCACGCTGATCGTGACCAGCGTGGGCGGCGACGCGCGTACCCGGGCCTCGCTGCGAAACGCCATGCACGGCAAGCGCTTCGGTGAACTGCGCGAGGGTGTGTGGATGCGCCCCGACAACCTGGAGTCCGACCTCGATCCCGAGATCGACGCCCGGGTGCGGGTCCTGCGGGCGCGCGTCGACGACGCCGCCGAACTCGCCACCCAGCTGTGGGACCTGCCCGCGTGGGCCCGGGCCGGTAACCGGCTGCTCGACGAGATGGCCGCCGCGCCGGACATTCCCGCCCGGTTCGTGGTGGCCGCGGCGACGGTGCGACACCTGCTCACCGACCCGGTCCTGCCCGACGAACTGCTGCCCGCCGACTGGCCCGGTGCGCGGCTGCGGGCGGCCTACCACGACTTCGCCACTGAGCTGCTGCAGCGGCGGGAACCACTATTCGCGGAGGCAAAATGAGCGACCCAGTGCGCATCGAACGCAACGGCCCGGTGACGACGGTGATCCTGAACCGGCCGGCCGCCCGCAATGCGGTCAACGGCCCCACGGCCGCCGCGCTGTACGCGGCGTTCGACGAATTCGACCGCGACGACAGCGCATCGGTCGCCGTGTTGTGGGGCGACGGCGGAACGTTCTGCGCCGGCGCCGATCTGAAGGCCTTCGGCACGCCCGACGCCAACGCCGTGCACCGGACGGGCCCGGGCCCGATGGGGCCGACGCGAATGGTGTTGTCCAAGCCGGTGATCGCCGCCGTCAGCGGCTTCGCGGTCGCCGGGGGTCTGGAGTTGGCCGTCTGGTGCGACCTGCGGGTGGCCGAGGAGGACGCCGTGTTCGGGGTGTACTGCCGCCGCTGGGGCGTGCCGCTGATCGACGGCGGCACGGTGCGGCTGCCGCGGCTGATCGGACACAGCCGCGCGATGGACATGATCCTCACCGGCCGCGGCGTCAAGGCCGACGAAGCCCTCGCGATGGGGCTGGCCAACCGCGTCGTGCCCAACGGCCAGGCGCGGCAGGCGGCGGAGGAATTGGCGGCGCAACTGGCCGCGCTGCCGCAGCAGTGCCTGCGGTCCGATCGACTCTCGGCGTTACATCAATGGGGGACAACGGAATCCGAGGCGATCGACTTCGAATTCGCCAGCATCTCCCGCGTCGCCGCCGAGGCGAACGAGGGGGCTGGGCGGTTCGCCGCCGGCGCGGGCCGGCACGGCGCTCCCGCGGGCTAGCCGACGCTTTACGGTGCGAGCCGCACCCTGCCGGGCGGCGTGGGAGGGGTGTCACCGCCGGCGCCGGGAGGGCCACCCGGTGCGGGAGCCACCGTCGGTCCCTGCTGCGGTCCCGGTTGTGGCTCTTGCGCCGGTGCGGGCGCTTGCGGCCGCGGCGACGGGGCCGCGACGGGCGGGGGCGGCGCCAGGATCTGGGCCGTCGGGGCGGGCGGCGGCGGAAGTTGCGGCGGGTCCGGCTGCGCGGTTTCCCCCGCGGGCAACGGTCCGTACGACGCCAGCCGAACCCCGGCCGGTTGGGCGGTTGGTTCGCTCGAACCGGGTCCGCGATTGGCCACGCCCTGCAGCGAAGCGATCTTCGGCTGGTTGTTCGGGCAATAGGCCTCGACCGAAGCGGAGATGAATCGGGCGATGGTGCGCGCCACGCGATCGGCGGGGTACTGGCCGCCGCCCGGATTGGCTTTGAAGGCCCGCTCCCTCAGGTCGTCGACTACGCCGTCGACCGGCATCCCGCCATCGAGTTGGCGGCAGATCCGGTGTGCCGTGCCGATGAGGCTGGGAATGTTGTCCAGCGCGGGGATTCCCTTTTGGTCGAGCAGTGATACGAACTGGTCGTCGGTCGGGTCGGCCGCCGCCACCTCGTGGGGAAGCATCACGACGCCGGTCAGCACCACGATCGCCGTGACCAGTGCGCCGGCGCGGATGGTGGTGCGGGTGAGCATGGCTGGATTCCGTTCTGCCGGGATCATCATATGCCCCAATCAAAACGCTCGCCTCACGGCGAATGCCCCTGTCAGGGAACGACTACCGTCAGCCGCCCTTGGTGATCGTGTTGCCCGAGCCGAGGTTGTCCACCTTGGGCTCACCGTCCTTGTAGGTGATGGTGTTGTTGAATCCGATCACGCTGATCCGCGTGTCGACCTTGTCCAGGGTGATCTTGTTGCTCGCGCCGCCGACGGTCACCGTCGCGCAGGAGCCGGTGATGGTGAGGGTGTTGTCCGAGCCGCCCACGTTCAGCGACTTGCCGCTGGCGCAGTCAAGCGTCGCGGTGGTCCCCATCGACCCGTAGGTGAGCGTGTTGCCGATCTCGACCGACGCGGTGGTGCTGGCCCCGCCCGACTTGGTGGTGGTGGCCGCCCCGGCGCTTGTCGTCGTCGTCGGGCTGCTCTTGGTCGTCGTGCTGGAACCGCCGGGCGGGTTGGCCGTCGAGCTGCAGCCGGCCACCAACACGGCCGCGAGCGCCGGGGCCACGGTGAGCGCGATCAGCCCCGAGGGGCGGTCAAAGATGCGGGCGGACAATGTTCCTCGATTCCCCTGAAGTTGGATGGTGACGTCGTGTCGGGCCTAGCCGGGCACTTGCTGGAGCCGGTTGGTCATGCCCAGTTCGCGGCCGCGGTCCCACAGGACCGGCGCGCCGTTGTGGAAGAACACGGTCTGGTCGTAGCCGTAGACGGTGATGTCGTGCGAGACGGAATCGGCGACGACGGTGTTGGACGAGCCCATCACCGTCACCGCGTAGCAGTTGCCCAGCGCCGTGACGTTGTTGAAGGAGCCGTTGACGAACAGCGTGGCGTCGTTGCAGTCCAGCGTCTGCTGGATGCCCTGGCCGACGACGTGGGTGTCGCCGTTCTTGGCGTGCGCCGCGGGGGCGGGGGTGGCGGCGACGGTGATGACACAGGTAGCCAGCGACCCGGCGACGGTTGTCCAGTGCACTGCGGGCCCCCTTGGTGACGGGTGATCAGCTGGACTGAGATTACGTCCATCCGGCCGTGGCTGAAATAGTTTCGCGACGGGCGTCAACTAGAGTCATTAGTTAAGCACCCCGAACATCCCGAGCGAAGGGCCCCGCCATGGCAGCTCAGCCCGAAACGCCGACGGCGGCCGGGCGCCCGCGCGGGGGGAGGGCCGGCTCCCGCCCGGCCAAGCTGAGCCGCGAGGGCATCATCGACGGCGCGCTGACCTTCCTGGACCGGGAGGGCTGGGACGCCCTCACCATCAACGCGCTGGCGACGCAGCTGGGCACCAAGGGGCCGTCGCTGTACAACCACGTGGACAGCCTGGAGGACCTGCGCCGGGCGGTGCGGATCCGCGTCATCGACGACATCATCACGATGCTGAACCGGGTCGGCGAGGGCCGCGCCCGCGACGACGCGGTGCTCGTCATGGCGGGCGCCTACCGCAGCTATGCGCATCACCACCCCGGCCGCTACTCGGCATTCACCCGGATGCCGCTGGGCGGCGACGACCCGGAGTACACGGCGGCCACCCGGGGCGCGGCCGCGCCGGTGATCGCGGTGCTGTCCTCCTACGGGCTCGACGGCGACGAGGCCTTCCACGCGGCGCTGGAGTTCTGGTCCGCGCTGCACGGCTTCGTGCTGCTGGAGATGACCGGTGTCATGGACGACATCGACACCGACGCGCTGTTTTCGGACATGGTGCTGCGCCTGGCGGCGGGTCTGGAGCGGCGCGTCACCCACGACGGCGTCAGGGGCTAGCTTCGACGGTGTCCGGGGTTTGACCGCCGCTTTGACCTGCAAGACCGGCGGCGGGTATTGTGGAGGCTCGTGCCTGGCGGCTTACGGCGCCTAACCGTAAGGAAGTGGATGCCGGGCGAATTCGCATGTCCACGATGCATCGGATCGTCCTCCGGTGCGCAACGCGTGCGACACACCCGGCCGCGGGGTAGTGCGACCGGGCATAACTGCAGTACGAAGACTTGAGAACCGCCGACAGACGCCCAACACGAACACAGAAAGCCTCCTAGATGCCAACCATTCAGCAGCTGGTCCGCAAGGGTCGCCGCGACAAGATCGCCAAGGTCAAGACCGCGGCCCTGAAGGGCAGCCCGCAGCGCCGTGGCGTATGCACTCGCGTGTACACCACCACCCCGAAGAAGCCGAACTCGGCGCTTCGGAAGGTCGCGCGCGTGAAGCTGACGAGCCAGGTCGAGGTCACCGCCTACATCCCGGGCGAGGGCCACAACCTGCAGGAACACTCGATGGTGCTGGTGCGTGGTGGCCGAGTCAAGGACCTGCCCGGCGTGCGCTACAAGATCATCCGCGGTTCGCTCGACACCCAGGGCGTCAAGAACCGCAAGCAGGCCCGCAGCCGTTACGGCGCCAAGAAGGAGAAGAGCTAATGCCGCGCAAGGGGCCCGCGCCCAAGCGTCCGCTGGTCAACGACCCGGTCTACGGTTCGCAGCTCGTCACGCAGCTCGTCAACAAAGTCCTGCTGGACGGGAAGAAATCGCTGGCCGAACGCATTGTTTATGGTGCGCTCGAACAAGCTCGTGAGAAGACCGGCACCGACCCGGTGATCACTCTCAAGCGCGCCATGGACAACGTCAAGCCTTCCCTCGAGGTGCGGAGTCGCCGCGTAGGTGGTGCGACGTATCAGGTTCCGGTCGAGGTGCGACCGGACCGCTCGGTGACGCTGGCCCTGCGTTGGTTGGTCAGCTTCTCCAAGCAGCGTCGCGAGAAGACCATGGTCGAGCGGCTGGCGAACGAGATCCTGGACGCCAGCAACGGCCTGGGTGCCGCCGTCAAGCGACGCGAGGACACCCACAAGATGGCCGAGGCCAACCGCGCCTTCGCGCACTATCGCTGGTGATCTAGCCGGCGACGGGGCCGGCGCAAACAAGACAGCGAACCAAGCAATCGAAAGAGTGGGAAGACTTCTGTGGCACAGAAGGACGTGCTGACCGACCTGACCAAGGTCCGCAACATCGGCATCATGGCGCACATCGACGCCGGCAAGACGACGACGACCGAGCGCATCCTCTACTACACCGGTATCAGCTACAAGATCGGTGAGGTGCACGACGGCGCCGCCACCATGGACTGGATGGAGCAGGAGCAGGAGCGGGGGATCACCATCACCTCCGCGGCTACCACCTGCTTCTGGAACGACAACCAGATCAACATCATCGACACCCCGGGCCACGTCGACTTCACCGTCGAGGTGGAGCGCAGCCTGCGCGTGCTCGACGGTGCCGTCGCCGTCTTCGACGGCAAGGAGGGCGTCGAGCCGCAGTCCGAGCAGGTGTGGCGGCAGGCCGACAAGTACGACGTTCCGCGCATCTGCTTCGTCAACAAGATGGACAAGATCGGCGCCGACTTCTACTTCTCCGTGCGCACCATGGAGGAGCGCCTGGGCGCCAACGTCATCCCGATCCAGCTGCCCGTCGGCTCCGAGGGTGACTTCGAGGGCGTCGTCGACCTGGTCGAGATGAAGGCCAAGGTGTGGAGCGCCGAGGCCAAGCTCGGCGAGAAGTACGACGTCGTCGACATCCCGGCCGACCTGCAGGAGAAGGCCGACGAGTACCGCACCAAGCTGCTCGAGGCCGTCGCCGAGACGGACGAGGCGCTACTGGACAAGTACCTGGGTGGTGAGGAGCTCACCGTCGAGGAGATCAAGGGCGCCATCCGCAAGCTGACCATCAGCTCGGAGGCCTACCCCGTCCTGTGCGGCAGCGCGTTCAAGAACAAGGGCGTCCAGCCGATGCTGGACGCGGTCATCGACTACCTGCCCTCGCCGCTGGACGTGCCGCCGGCCGTCGGCCACGCGCCGGGCAAGGAGGACGTCGAGGTCATCCGCAAGCCGTCGACCGACGAGCCGTTCGCCGCGCTGGCGTTCAAGGTGGCCACGCACCCGTTCTTCGGCAAGCTGACCTACGTCCGGGTCTACTCGGGCAAGGTCGACTCCGGCAGCCAGGTCATCAACGCCACCAAGGGCAAGAAGGAGCGGCTGGGCAAGCTGTTCCAGATGCACTCCAACAAGGAGAACCCGGTGGAGACCGCGTCGGCGGGTCACATCTACGCCGTGATCGGCCTGAAGGACACCACCACGGGCGACACCCTGTGCGACCCGAACGACCAGGTCGTCCTCGAGTCGATGACCTTCCCGGACCCGGTCATCGAGGTGGCCATCGAGCCCAAGACCAAGAGCGACCAGGAGAAGCTGAGCCTCTCGATCCAGAAGCTCGCCGAGGAGGACCCGACCTTCAAGGTGCACCTGGACCAGGAGACCGGCCAGACCGTGATCGGCGGAATGGGCGAGCTGCACCTGGACATCCTGGTGGACCGCATGCGTCGCGAGTTCAAGGTCGAGGCCAACGTCGGCAAGCCGCAGGTGGCCTACAAGGAGACCATCAAGCGGGCCGCGAACAACGTCGAGTTCACCCACAAGAAGCAGACGGGTGGCTCGGGCCAGTTCGCGAAGGTGATCATCAACCTCGAGCCGTTCACCGGCGAGGACGGTGCGACCTACGAGTTCGAGAACAAGGTCACCGGTGGCCGCATCCCCCGGGAGTACATCCCGTCGGTGGACGCCGGGGCGCAGGACGCCATGCAATACGGTGTGCTGGCCGGCTACCCGCTGGTGAACCTCAAGGTCACCCTGCTCGACGGCGCCTTCCACGAGGTCGACTCGTCCGAGATGGCGTTCAAGATCGCCGGTTCGCAGGTCCTGAAAAAGGCTGCGCAGCAAGCACAGCCGGTCATCCTGGAGCCGATCATGGCCGTCGAGGTCACCACGCCCGAGGACTACATGGGCGACGTGATCGGCGACCTGAACTCCCGCCGTGGCCAGATCCAGGCCATGGAGGAGCGGAGCGGTGCACGCGTCGTCAGGGCGCACGTGCCGCTGTCGGAGATGTTCGGCTACGTCGGCGACCTGAGGTCCAAGACCCAAGGCCGGGCGAACTACTCCATGGTGTTCGACTCGTACGCCGAAGTACCGGCCAACGTGTCGAAGGAGATCATCGCGAAGGCGACGGGTCAGTAAAAATCCCCTCGGAGTAATCTTGCCGGGTCATTGCAAAGCCTTGGGCGCGGCACAACTGAAAACACCAACACTGCTTTAACGAGCACCAACAGTCCAGGAGGACAACGAAGTGGCGAAGGCGAAGTTCGAGCGGACGAAGCCGCACGTCAACATTGGGACCATCGGTCACGTTGACCACGGCAAGACGACGCTGACCGCGGCTATCACCAAGGTTCTGCACGACAAGTACCCGGACCTGAACGAGTCCCGCGCGTTCGACCAGATCGACAACGCTCCCGAGGAGCGTCAGCGCGGTATCACCATCAACATCTCCCACGTGGAGTACCAGACCGACAAGCGCCACTACGCGCACGTCGACGCCCCGGGTCACGCCGACTACATCAAGAACATGATCACCGGCGCCGCCCAGATGGACGGCGCGATCCTGGTGGTCGCCGCCACCGACGGCCCGATGCCGCAGACCCGTGAGCACGTGCTGCTCGCGCGTCAGGTCGGCGTGCCCTACATCCTGGTCGCGCTGAACAAGGCCGACATGGTCGACGACGAGGAGCTCCTCGAGCTCGTCGAGATGGAGGTCCGCGAGCTGCTGGCCGCCCAGGAGTTCGACGAGGACGCCCCCGTCGTGCGGGTCTCGGCGCTCAAGGCGCTCGAGGGCGACGCCAAGTGGGTCGAGTCCGTCGAGCAGCTGATGGAGGCCGTCGACGAGTCGATCCCGGACCCGGTCCGCGAGACCGACAAGCCGTTCCTGATGCCGGTGGAGGACGTCTTCACCATCACCGGGCGTGGCACGGTGGTCACCGGTCGTGTCGAGCGCGGCGTGATCAACGTGAACGAGGAAGTCGAGATCGTCGGCATCCGCCCCGCCAGCACCAAGACCACGGTCACCGGTGTGGAGATGTTCCGCAAGCTGCTCGATCAGGGCCAGGCCGGTGACAACGTCGGTCTGCTGCTCCGCGGTATCAAGCGCGAGGACGTCGAGCGCGGTCAGGTCGTCACGAAGCCCGGCACCACCACGCCGCACACCGAGTTCGAGGGCCAGGTCTACATCCTGTCCAAGGACGAGGGCGGCCGGCACACGCCGTTCTTCAACAACTACCGTCCGCAGTTCTACTTCCGCACCACCGACGTGACCGGTGTGGTGACGCTGCCGGAGGGCACCGAGATGGTGATGCCCGGTGACAACACCAACATCTCGGTCAAGCTGATCCAGCCCGTCGCCATGGACGAGGGGCTGCGGTTCGCGATCCGCGAGGGTGGCCGCACCGTCGGCGCCGGCCGGGTCGTCAAGATCATCAAGTAGGTCCAGTTCGCCATAAAGCCCGGATTGCCGAAAGCGGCAATCCGGGCTTTATGCGTTTACCGGGCCTGATGCGGGCGGCTCCGCTACGATTCCGTGATAAGGGAGTCGGGGGAAGACGGCCGGGAGGTTAGATGTCCTTCGTATTCACGACGCCTGAGTACGTCGCCGCCGCGGCGTCGGACCTGGCCAGGATCGGCTGGACGATCACGTCCGCCAACACGATGGCGCTGGGTCCGACGTCGAACGTGCTGGCCCCGGGTGCCGACGAGGTGTCGGCCAGCATCGCGACCCTGTTCGGCGCGCACTCCCAGGTGTACCAGGCGCTCAGCGCGCAGGCCGCGGCGTTCCACCAGCAGTTCGTGCAGCTGATGAACGGCGGCGCGGCGCAGTATCTCGCCACCGAGGCGGCCAACACCTCGCCCCTGCAGAGCGCGGCGGCGCCCGCGTCGATGGCCGCGCAGTTGCCGGCGGTGACGGCCGCGGGTGGGTCGGCGCCGGGCGTGCCCGCGGGACCCGTGGCCTCGGCGATCGCCCCCGCTTCGGCGCTCGCGGGAGCGCAGGCGCAGGCCGGCCAGACGGCGGCCGCCGCCACCGCGGGGCCGGCGGCGATGGCCCCGGCCGCCACACCGGCGACGCCGGTGCGGATGGTGACCCCCGCCTACACCCCGGCCACCGCGACGCAGCCGGCGGCGCCGGCCCCGGCGCCGGTGAACCCGCTCGCGACGGCGCCGGCGCAGGTCGAGACGCCGCAGGCCGCCGCGGCGCCCGCGATGCCGGTGTCGACCGGCACGCCGGTCAAGATGGTGTCGGCGCATTCGCCCGTCGGGGCGACGCCCGCGGGGTCTTCGGAGCGCCCGGCGCCGACGGTGATACCCAAGATCGACTGACGCTCGCCGGTTTGCGCGTATGGCGCGCGTGGCGACAGCGCGGAAGCTACCCTGGCACGAAAATCCCCAGCAAGGGTAAGGAGACACTCGTGTTGGCGCGCTATCTCAAGGCACAGTTGATCGTTTTGCTGTGTGGCGGCCTGGTCGGGCCGATCTTCCTGGTCGTCTACTTCACCCTCGGGTTCGGCAGCCTGCTGCAGTGGATGTTCTACGCCGGGCTGCTCATCACCGTGGCCGACGTGCTGATCGCGCTCGCACTGGCGAACTACGGCGCGAAGTCGTCGGCCAAGAACGCGGAGCTCGAGCAGAGCGGCGTGCTGGCGCTGGCCCAGATCACCGGGGTCACCGAGACGGGCACCTGGATCAACAACCAGCAGGTCGTGAAGGTGCACCTGCACATCGCGGGCCCCGGATTCCTGCCGTTCGACAGCGAAGACCGGGTGATCGCCAGCGTCACCCGCCTCGGCAACCTGTCCGCCCGCAAGCTGGTGGTGCTGGTCAACCCGACCACCAACGAGTACCGGATCGACTGGGAGCGAAGCGCTTTGGTCAACGGCCTGGTCCCCGCGCAGTTCACCGTGGCCGAGGACAACAAGACCTACGACCTGAGCGGCCAGGCCGGCCCGCTGATGGAGATCCTGCAGATCCTCAAGGCCAACAACGTTCCGCTGAACCGGATGGTCGACATCCGGTCGAACCCTGCGCTGCGCCAACAGATCCAGGCGGTGGTGCGCCGGGCGGCCGAACAACAGGCGCCGGCCGCCCAGCCGCAGCCGGCCACCGCCGGAGGGCCGGCACCGGTGGTGACGCCCCCGCAACCATCGATCGCTCAGCGGCTCCAGGAGCTCGAGACCCTGCGCGCCAGCGGCGCGCTGACCGACCAGGAATACAACAGCCGGCGGGCCCAGATCATCTCGGAAATCTGACCGCCGGGCGAGTTAGAACAGGTTTCAGTTCCGCTGCTAGCCTTGCCTCGTGGCTGACTCACTGCAAGGCCGGGTGGCATTCATCACCGGCGCCGCGCGCGCCCAGGGCCGCTCGCATGCGGTGCGGCTCGCCCGCGAAGGCGCCGACATCATCGCGCTCGACATCTGCGCGCCCGCGTCAGAGAGCATCACCTACACGCCTGCCACGCCGGAGGACCTCAACGAGACCGTGCGGCTGGTGGAGGCCGAGGGCCGCAAGGTCTTGGCCCGTGCGGCCGACATCCGGGACGATGCCGCACTGCGCAAGCTGGTGGCCGACGGCGTCGAGCAATTCGGCCGGCTCGACATCGTGGTGGCCAACGCCGGGGTCTTGAGCTGGGGCCGGCTCTGGGAGCTCACCGACGAGCAGTGGGACACCGTGATCGGCGTCAACCTGACCGGCACCTGGCGCACCCTGCGCGCGACCGTGCCCGCGATGATCGAGGCGGGCAACGGGGGCTCGATCATCGTGGTCAGCTCGTCCGCGGGGCTGAAAGCCACACCGGGCAACGGGCACTACTCGGCCAGCAAGCACGGGCTCACCGCGCTGACCAACACGCTGGCCATCGAGCTCGGCGAATACGACATCCGGGTCAACTCCATCCATCCGTACTCCATCGACACCCCGATGATCGAGCCCGAGGCGATGATGGAGATATTTGCCCGCCATCCCAGCTTCGTGCACAGCTTCCCCCCGATGCCGTTGCAGCCCAACGGGTTCATGTCGCCCGACGAAGTGGCCGACGTCGTGGCGTGGCTAGCTGGTGACGGGTCGGCCACGGTGACGGGCACGCAGGTCCCCGTCGACAAGGGCGCATTGAAGTACTGATCGGCGATCGTGGTATGAACTCCACGTGACCGCGAGCAAAGGAATAGTGATCGTCGGTGGCGGCCTGGCCGCCGCCCGGACCGCCGAGCAACTTCGCCGGGCGGAGTACGCCGGCCGCGTCACGATCGTCAGCGACGAGGTGCATTTGCCCTACGATCGCCCGCCGCTGTCAAAAGAGGTGCTGCGCAAGGAGGTCGACGACGTCGCCCTCAAGCCCCGGGAGTGGTACGACGACAACGACATCACCCTGCGGCTGGGCGCGGCGGCCACCGCCCTGGACACCGTGGCGCAGACGGTGACGCTGGCCGACGGGTCCGTGATCGGCTACGACGAACTCGTCATCGCGACCGGCCTGGTGCCGCGGCGCATCCCGACGCTGCCGGATCTCGAGGGCATCCGGGTCCTGCGCACGTTCGACGAGAGCATGGCGCTGCGCGAGCACGCGTCCTCCGCGCGGCGCGCCGTCGTCATCGGCGCCGGATTCATCGGCTGTGAGGTCGCGGCCAGCCTGCGCAGCCTCGGCGTGGACGTGGTGTTGGTCGAGCCGCAGCCGACGCCCCTGGCGTCGGTGCTCGGCGAGCGGATCGGCGAGCTGGTCGCGCGCCTGCACCGCGACGAAGGGGTGGACGTCCGTCTCGGCGTCGGGGTGGCCGACGTGCGCGGCGACGGACGAGTGGACACGGTGCTGCTGACGGACGGCACCGAGCTGGCGGCCGACCTGGTGGTCATCGGCATCGGGTCGCACCCAGCGACCGGTTGGCTCGAGGGCAGCGGCGTCGCCGTGGACAACGGTGTGCTCTGCGACGGGGCCGGGCGGACCAGCGCGCCCAACGTGTGGGCGCTCGGCGACGTCGCCTCCTGGCGCGACGCCACGGGACATCAAGCGCGCGTGGAACATTGGAGCAACGTCGCCGACCAGACCCGCGTCGTGGTGCCCGCGATGCTTGGACAGGACTCCTCGTCGTCGGCCGTCGTAGTTCCGTACTTCTGGAGCGACCAGTACGACGTCAAGATCCAGTGCCTGGGCGAACCGGAAGCCACCGACACCGTCCACCTCGTCGAGGACGACGGCCGCAAGTTCCTGGCCTACTACGAGCGAGACGGCGTGCTCGTGGGCGTGGTCGGCGGCGGGATGCCCGGCAAGGTCATGAAGGTGCGCGCGAAGATCGCCGCCGGCGCGCCCATTTCCGACGTGCTGGGCTGAGCCCTAGCGCCACTGCACCGGCGGGCCGTGCGGATGGCATTCGCCGAGGATCTCGAGACCGCCGCCCGGCCAGCGACGCGCCCGCACCAGGAACCGGATCGGCGCGTCGGGCGCGTCGCGCGCCGGTTCCAGCGTGAGGTGGACGAGCGGCGACCGTTCGTCGGCCTGCTCGCCCAGCGCGCTGATCGTGGCGCGGACCGTGTCGCGCTCCTCGTGGCTCAGGTACTGCCACGTGATCGAGTGCCACAGCACCGTCAACGCGCCCGCGGCCAGCGTCAGCCCGGCGACCGCGTCGGCCGCCGATCGGCGCTCCAGCCGCGCGGGCACCCGGCGGGCGACCTCGACGGCGCCGCGCAGCCGCTCGAGCCGCGCGGTCTGATCCGGCCAGACGTAGCTCAACACCGTGAGCTCCCCGTCGGTGGCGGTGACGTCGATGGGTGCGATGTCGAAGCCGTGCCGCTCGACGATCCGCACCCCGCCGTCGGGCGGTAGCGCGCCGCGCCACGCGTCCTCGATGGTCACGGGCGAATCGCCCGGGCCCCACTGGCCGTCGGCGAACCGGTAACGGTAATGGTCGGCGCGCAGGTTCAGCCCCGCACTGGAGCCGATCTCGAAAAGCCTTATCGGCAAACCTGATTCACCGTTGGCGCGCAGCAAGCCGCCGATCAGGGCGGCCGATCGGCCGACCTCGTTGGTCTGCGGCGGTTGCCGCAGGGCGGCGCGTAGCGCGTCGGCGTGTTCGGCCGCGACGCCCTCGATTTCCGGCCAGGCGGCCTCGGCGTCCCAGCTGCCTCCGGTGCTGGGGTACCACCGGCGCAATCCCGGTGCCCGGCCGTCGAGCACCAACCGGTGTAACCCGCCGAGCAGGCGCAGCGGCACCGCGAGGGGCGCGGGGTCCTCCTCGTGCCCGGACAGGATCGTTGCGAAGACGCCCCCCGACTCGACGTCGCAGGCCACCAGCTCGAAGAGTTCGCCGTACATCGGGGACCCGGAGCGGGCGCAGAACCGCCCTTGCGCGCGCAGTGTGTGCAGCAGGTGGTCCGCGGTCACCGATCCAGCCCGTCCAACCCGGCGCCGACGACATCGAACGCGTTGCCCAGCGCGGTCGGCAGCGGGACGGACTCGTCGCCGAGCCAGTGCTCGTAGGCCGCCAGCGCCACCCCGAGCATCGTCCAGGCGGCGGTCTGGGGCAGCAGGTCCGTGGTCTTGAGGTCCGACCGGCGGGCCACGAATCCGGCGATCACCTCGCGCCAGCCCGCGTACATCGTCATCGAGTAGGCCTGCAGCTCGGCGGTTTGCAGGATCACCCGCATGCGCTGGCGGTGCCGCGCCGTCTCGGACTCGTCAAAGGTGTTGAACGCCAACAGCGCATCGCGCAGCGCCTGACCCAGCGGCACGCGCGGGTCGACGTCGTCGAGCAGGTCGCGCAGGCGCGCGAGGTGGGTGTCGAAGTCACCCCAGGGGATGGCGTTCTTGGAGGCGTAGTAGCGGAACAGCGTTCGCCGGGAGATGCCGGCGGCCTGGGCGACGTCGTCGACGCTGACGTCGGCGAAGCCGCGGGAGCTGAACAGCTCGATGGCGACGTCGGTGATGTGGTGCGGCGTTGTCGAGCGGCGACGGCCCACCCGCGGCTGCGGCACCATGACACCCGCCCTTCCATTTCGGCACTCGATGCCATATTCTGACGAAGCTTGTGACTCGATCCCCATCGTTGTCAAGAACCGACGAAAGGCAATGACCCGTGGACCACGAAACCGAGACCGAGACCCAGCTCGTCACCGAGACCCTGGTCGAAGAGGTGTCCATCGACGGCATGTGCGGGGTCTACTGACCCCGTGTTCGACCCCGACCGCGGCTGGCGGTTGCACCCGCAGGTGGCGGTTCGACCCGAACCCTTCGGGGCGCTGCTCTACCACTTCGGCACCCGCAAGCTGTCCTTCCTGAAGAACCGCACCATCCTCACCGTGGTGCGGTCGCTGGCCGACCATGCCGACGTCCATTCCGCCTGCCGCGCGGCGGGGGTGGACGACGCCGGCGAGGCGCCCTATCTGCACGCGCTCGGCGTGTTGGCCGATTCGAAGATGTTGGTACCCCAGGAGGCCCCATGACTGCCACCGTGCCGCGGCTCATCGAGCAGTTCGAGAGCGGCCTGGACGCGCCCATCTGCCTGACGTGGGAGCTCACGTACGCATGCAACCTGGCGTGCGTGCACTGCCTTTCGTCCTCGGGCAAGCGCGATCCGCGAGAGCTCTCCACCCGTCAGTGCATGGACATCATCGACGAGCTGGAACGCATGCAGGTGTTCTACGTCAACATCGGCGGCGGGGAGCCCACCGTCCGGCCGGACTTCTGGGAGCTGGTCGACTACGCGACCGCGCACCACGTCGGGGTGAAGTTCTCCACCAACGGGGTCCGCATCACCGAAGAGGTCGCCGCCCGGCTGGCCGCCAGCGACTACGTCGACGTCCAGATCTCGCTCGACGGCGCCACCGCGGAGGTCAACGACGCTGTCCGCGGTCCGGGGTCCTTCGCCATGGCGGTGCGCGCGCTGGAGAACCTGGCCGCCGCCGGCTTCGCCGACGCGAAGATCTCCGTCGTGGTGACCCGCCACAACGTCGACCAGCTTGACGAATTCGCCGCGCTCGCAAGCCGTTACGGCGCCACCCTGCGGATCACCCGGCTGCGGCCCTCGGGCCGCGGCGCGGACGTCTGGGAGGATCTGCACCCCACGGCCGCCCAGCAGGTTCAGGCCGGCCAGCGCGCCGGAGGAGCCCAGTGGCGCCAGGTGGAAGAAGGAGTCGCCGGTGAGCACCCGCTCGCCCTTGGCCACCAGCCACTCGTAGAGCTGAACCTGCTGGGCGGCCGTGGGGTGCAGATCCTCCCAGACGTCCGCGCCGCGGCCCGAGGGCCGCAGCCGGGTGA
>NZ_LZJJ01000373.1:0-31957 GCF_001667625.1 Mycobacterium sp. E1715 | reverse complement strand
GTGCGGGTGCTCCGGGCCGGCGTAGACGTGGAGTTTGCGCTGGATCTGACGGCTGAGCTTGTTCTTGGGCAGCATGCCGACGATCGCCTTCTCGACGACGCGGTCGGGGTGCTTTTCCATCAGCTCGCCGGTGGTGCGCGAGTGCAGGCCGCCGGGATACCCCGAGTGGCGGTAAGCCAGCTTGCTCTGCAATTTGTCGCCGGACAGGGCGACCTTGTCGGCGTTGATGACGATGACGAAGTCACCGCCGTCGACGTTGGGGGCGAACGTCGGCTTGTGCTTGCCGCGCAGCAGGGTGGCTGCCGCGACGGCAAGGCGGCCAAGCACCACGTCCGTGGCGTCGATGACGTACCACGACCGCGTGGTGTCACCCGCCTTTGGCGCGTAGGTGGGCACAGCGCTTACCTTTTCTTTCTCGAGGTGGATCCCGGGTCGAGCCGGGTGCCGGTCAGGCGTTTGCGGTGAGGTGTTTCTCGGCGACCGACATTGACCCGAGACCCCGGCGTACCGCACGCCAACCGAGCAGCTTACCGATGAGCGTCCCCGCAGGTCAAAACGACTGCGTGGTCCCAGCGGCTCTCCTCCGCCGGGACCACACAGACGACTGTGGGTGCGGCTAGCGTCCCCAGGCGCTCGCCGCCCGCCGGTCGGCGTTCGCCACCTCGTCCGCGCCGTCGCGCACCGCGTTGCCGAGATCGACCAGAATCTCGTTGAGTGCGCTCGCCGCCTGGTGCCACTTCTGCTGCTCAACCTGGTAGGCGGCCGCAGCCTCGCGCGTCCAGAGCTGCTGCAGCGGGGCGATCTGCGCCCGGAGTTCATCCAGCGCGGCGTTCAGGCGGGCCGATGTGGTGTGGATTTCCTGCCGCACCGAATACTCGATCTCGCCGAAGTTGTAGGACAACGCTGATTCCACTGATGATCCCCCGATCACAGGTTTCCGCCGGCGGCGGCGATGTGGGCCGCGTGGTCATGGCCGGCCTCCTGCAGGGTGGCCGCGTTCTGCCGAATGGTCTCGCCGATCGCGTGCAGGACGTGATAGAGCCGCAACGACTCGGCATTCCAGCGATCCACCACATCCCTGAACCGCGCGGCCGCCGCCCCGCCCCACACCGACGCGGGCACCGCACCCATGCGGCCGATGAACGCCTGCAGCATGGCCCGGATCTCCTCATTGCGGGCGTCCGTGCTGCCCGCGACCGACCGCATCAAGTCGAAGTCGGTGCTCAGTGTGTTGGGTGCACTCATACCAAGTTCGACCCGGATAACGCTCATTTGGTTCCACCGAATTTTCGGGGTTCATCCGACCGCGTGGGCCGACCGCACGGCCTGCTCGCAGGCGCCGCGTACGGCCTCTTCGCCGCCGGGCCGGCTCTGGCATCCGAGGCTGATCCGCACCGGGCCGTCCAGCAGCACCGTCCACCGCACGTGATGGGCGGCGCGCACTTCGCGATAGGTCACCGCTGGCCTGCCTGCGCTGATGCCGGAGGGGTTGAAGTCGACGAACACCCCCGCGGGCTCGGCGTCGATCGCCTGCTGCAACCGCTCGGCGGTGCCACTCAGCGTCTCGCCCACCACCGGTGACTGCGTGACGTGCAACGCCACTTCGGGGTCGGACGGGGAGGTGACCTGGATCCGCGCCGACCCGGGCCCGGCGACCACCCGTTGGGTGGGCCAATCCGCCGGCACCGCCACCGCCACCCGGCCTTCCACCAGAAACGTGGTCGGCACGGCCTGGACCGTCGGCGCGGTCACCGTACGAGGCCGGTCTGCGCTGATCCCGGCAGGGGCCGCGGCGGCCAGCACGATGCCGGCCGCGCCGATGCCGGCGAGCGTCCGCGCACGGGGTCGGCCACGATCGTCGCCCGGCTTGGCTGGCCGATCGAGATCGGACACCGCCAGCCGGGCGAGCCGGGCCAGCCGGGCGGCACCGATTCGCACCACCGTCCGCCCGTTGCCGCCCGCCACGGCGGCGATCGCCGCAGCCAGCGTCGACGACCCGGCGATGGTGCTCGGCTCGTCGATCAGCAGGACGCCCGCGGGGCGGCCCGCTACCGCGGCGATCACCTCGTCGGCGACGGCGCACGATTGCGCCCCGCGCCGGATGGCGACGGCGGCGTCACCCACCACCACCATCCGCTCGGCGATCTCCACCACGGTCGCCGTGTCCGCATCGGGGCCGCCGGCCCGCTTCAGCAACCACGACCGGGGCCGCGCCAGCACGTCGTCGGACACGCTGGCGGCCGCGCGGCTCACGACCCCGACGCGCAAGGACGACCACCAGGACGGGTGTAGCACGACCATGCCCTTGCCGCCCGTACAGGCGACGGAGCGCAGCGCGTCCGCCCACAGCGACGCAACGGCTATCGGTCGCCCGCCGACCAACGCGACCCGATCGTCGATCGCACTCAGCGCGGCCGCGATGATCTCGGAGGTCTGCTCGTCGGCGACGGCGCTTGTCCGGCAACATAATCGGCGGATCGCGCCGGGACCCACTTCGATGATGGCGCGGTGTGTGTTCACGGAGCGCTCCAGGCCACCTGGACAAGTTGTTCGTCGCCCGGGCGGGTGAGCAGGACGCCGCGGCCGGGCGGCAACGGCGCGGGCCGACCCGAGCCGAAGGGCGCACCGTCGGCGGCGAATCCGTTCATCATCAGGGTCATGCAGCCGAGCTCACGCACGCCCGCCAGCAGGGGCTCGAAAAATGCGCGCTCGGCGCCGCCGCTTCGGCGCGCGATGGCCATGTGCAAGCCCAGATCCGTTGCAAAGGGCAGGTATTCGGTGAGCGGAGCCAGCGGGTTGGCGGACGGGCCGGCGACCAGGTCGTAATCGTCGACCACGACGTAGATCTCAGGCCCGCACCACCAGGACCCGGCTCGCAGCTGCGCCTGGCTCGCGTCGGCCGGGGGCATTCGCCGCTCCAGCAGGTCGAGCAGATCCGGCAGCGTGCCGGCCAGCGAGCCCGGCGACACGGCAAACCCGCCGAGGTGCTCCGACTCGACCACGCCGAGCAGGGAGCGCCGAAAGTCGACGATGACGAGGCGCGCTTGCGCCGGCGTCTTCGTTCGGACGATCTCGCGGCATAGCGTTCGCAGGGTCGACGTCTTGCCGCATCCCTTGTCGCCGAGCACGAGAAGATGGGCCCACCGGTCGAACTCGCACGGCACGGGCTGCAGTCGGCGCTCCTCGAGGCCGAGCAGGATACGTTGGCCGAGGCCGGGACCCGCCGCCTCCACGACCGTGTGACGCTCGATCAGCGCGGGCAGCAACGGTATCGGCGGCGCGACCGATTCAGCGCTGCCGATCTCGGCCGTCGGCAGGGCGATCATCATGTGCGAGCCGTCGCCGGAAAGACCGCGACCCGGTTTGCCACGCGGAACGTGTTGGGCCGCTTTCCGGTCCAGCTCGGAATCGGCGGGATCACCCAGCCTCAGCTCGATGCGTGTGCCGATCTGGTCGCGTAGCGCCGGCCTGATCTCGGCCCACCGCGATGCGGACAACACCACGTGTACGCCGAAGGAAAGCCCCTGGGAGGCAACCGCGGTCACCGAAGGCTCCAGCGCACCGAATTCCTGGCACAGGCTCGCCCAGCCGTCGACGACGAGGAAGACATCCCCGAACGGATCGGCGTCCGGCGCCGCGCCCTGCGCGCGCAGCCGGCGGTACTCGGTGATCGATCCGACACCACGGTCGCCGAAAAGGGTCTCGCGTGAACGAATGACCGACTCGCATTCGGCGACGATCCGGGCGACGAGGCGCGGTTCGGCCCTCCCAGCGACCGCGCCGACATGGGGGATTGTCCGTGTCGACGTCAGCGCCCCGCCGCCGAAGTCGAGGCAGTAGATCTGCACCTGCCGCGGGGAGTGGGTGGCCGCAAGCGCGGTGATCACCGTGCGGATCGCCGTCGACTTGCCCGACTGTGGCGCCCCGACGACCGCGACATTGCCTGCGGCGCCGCGCAAGTCGGCCAGCAACGGCGTCCGCCGCTGTTCGAAGGGCCGGTCGACGACGCCGAGCGGAATCGTCAGGACGCCTCGTTCGGGCGCACCGGCATCGAGCAGGGTTTGCAGTGCGGGCGCCGGGCCCAGCGGTGGCAGCCAGACCTGGTGCGCGGCCGGGCCATGCCCGCACAGCCGGTCCAGGACGGCGTGCAGCGTCGTCCGCGGCGACGACGCACCGGCCTCGACCCTTCGGGTGATGGCGCCGACGCTTCGGGTCCCGAACGTGCGCACGGACGGATTCGCCACGGATGCCGTGGTCGGCACGCCGGACGCCGCCGGCCCCGAAACGTAAGCGGCGCAGAAGCGGATGAGCTCTCCCCCGCTCGTACGCAGGTAACCCAAGCCGGGCTTGTTGGGCAATTCGTACGCGTCCGAGGTCCCCAGCACGGCACGTGATTCGGCGGCCGACAGGGTCTTCAAGCAGATCCGATAGGACAGGTGGGCGTCGAGCCCGCGCAGTCGGCCCTCGTCGAGCCGTTGGCTCGCCAGTAGCAGGTGCATGCCCAACGATCGGCCGAGCCGCCCGATCGCCACGAACATGTCGGTGAAATCCGGATGCTGAGTGAGCAACTCGGAGAACTCGTCGACGATGATGAACAGGCTGGGCAGGGCGGCCGACCTGGCGCCCGCCCGGCGCGCTTGCTCGTACGCCGCTGCGCTGATATGGCCGGACGCCCGCAGCAGCCGTTGCCGACGATTCATCTCACCGGCCAGGGCGTCGCGCATCCTGGCGACCAACGGCGCCTCGTCGGCGAGGTTCGTGATGACCGCGGCCACGTGTGGGGCCCGCGCATAGTCGAGAAATGTTGCGCCACCTTTGAAGTCGATGAGCAGCAGATTCAGCACTTCGGGAGAGTTGCGCACCATCATGCCCAGTGCGATCGTGCGCAACAGCTCCGACTTGCCGGAGCCGGTGGCCCCGACGCACAGCCCGTGTGGGCCCACGCCGGCGTCCGCGGCCTCCTTGATGTCCAGCTCCACCCGTGCGCCGCCGGGTCGGCTTCCGATCGGGGTGCGGAGCCGATCGCTGTGATCTCGGGCGTGCCACACCGTGATCGGGTCGAAACCGTCCACATCGTCGATTCCCGCCAGGACCGGCCACCCCGCCCCGTCGCCGCCGCGGCGGCCCGTGCCCACCCGGTGTATCGCCAGCCGGCGGGCGCATACCAGCGCCTCCAGGGGGCCCAACCGGTCGGGGCGCGCCGGGCTCTGGGTTTCGCCGGCACCGGTGATCGTCACCGGCGCGTCATCGCGGCCCCGGCCGAGTTGAAGGACGGTCGCGCCCGCGAGCCCTTCGACGTCGCGGTCCAAGTCAGCGACCACCACCGTGTGCGCCGGACGCACGCAGGTCAGCGCGGCCCGCGCCTCGTCCATGTCGCGGTACACCATCCGCGCCGGCCCCGCCCCGTCGGCCGCCGTCGGATGCTGGTTGTGCGGAAGCCATTTCAGCCATTCCCATTGCCAACGGTCTCGGTCGCCGATCACGCCGACGATCAGCAACTGATCCGGAGGGTGCAAGACGGCGAGTTGGCAGATGATCGCGCGCAACGTTCCGCGGGCGCCGGTCGGGTCGCCGTCGATGGTGACGCACGGACTTTCGCGCAGGGGGACGGCGATCGGCCCGACGATCGTCGCATGCGTACGCAGGAAGCGATCCAATGCGGTGGCGGTGACGGGGTCGGTGACGTCCGCGGGCTGGGGGGCGACCAACCTAGTGGCGAGCGGCCGGGGCCCGGCACCGACGCGGACAAGGCAGAAGTCGGGGTCGGTCGCCCGCCGCTCCCACATCCGCCGACCCCCGATCAGTGTCCACAACGTGTCCGGGTCGGGGTGGTCCCACGTCAGTGAGTAACCCTGTGCGGCAGCCGTTTCGAGGACGGTATTGCGCAGCCGGCTGAGGTATGCGAGGTAGCCGAGACGATCGGCGTCGACCCCGCCGCCACGGCGGCGGCCTCGTCCGGAAAGTGCTGTCACCAGCGTCGAAGCCAGCAGCATGGCGGGGAAGGTCACGAACATGGTTGTGCGGGCGCCGCCCGACCCCGACGCGAACGCCGTAGCCATGACGCCCATTCCGGCGACCGCCAACACGGCGGGCAGCAACCGGGACAGCAGGCCAGGCGCCGCCGGCGACGGCGGTTCAGGCGGTGCATCGACGACGAGGTCCGCGGTCGGCACCGCCGGCGGCCGCCGGCGCCCTTCCGGCACGAAGTCCTGGGCCATCTCGTCCCTCCCGTTCGACGACCGTAGGCAGCACCCCATTCGACGACAAGTCATCTGTGGACAGCGGCACACCCGGCTGCCGGATGGTCGCTATGTTCTCAGCATTACGACTGAAGGGGTCACGTTTGCCTGCAACCGATTTGGGGCTGTGCCGGGTGTCAATCCATGCCGGCTCCGCCGTCGCGGACCTGGCCCTCCCGGCCGAGGTCCCCGTCGGCGTCCTGACGCCGTCGATCATCGACATCCTGCAGGCCCGGGACGGCGACGACGGTCTGACCGCGAAGCGCTACCACCTTTCACCCCCCGGCTCGTCCGCTCTGGACCCGTCGAAAACGCTGGCGCAGAACGGCATCGGAGACGGCGCGGTTCTGTTGCTGAGCCAGGGTTCTCCACCACCGCCGCCCTTCCTGCACCACGATCCGGCGGAGGCCGTGTCCGAGGCGCTGGCGGGTTCCGGCGCTTCGACGAATACCGGGCACCGGTTCGCGGTACGGCTCGCCGGCGCGGTGGCGGCGAACACCCTGACCGTCGTCGGCATGTTCGCCCTGACCCGAAACACGCTCAGCGGCGGCGCCGACCGTGATCGCCATGCGACGGTGGGCGTGTTGGTGATCTTGGCCGCGATCGCCCTCGTGTCGGCCGCCTTGACGCACCGGTTCCGCCGCGATGCGGTCGCCGGGCTGGCGCTCAACGCGATGGCAACGACATTCGCGGCGGTTGGCGGCTTTTTGGCGGTGCCCGGCGGGCCGGGGGTATGCAACGTGTTGCTGGCCGCGACGGCGGCGGCGGCCACCTGCGTGCTGGCGATCCGGGCCTCGCGTTGCGCCGTCGTCGTGCTGACCGCCGTGTCGTCCGCCGCGACGATCGTCGCGATCGCCGCTTTGGTGGGGGCGATCACCGGCGCACCGCCGTACGCGGTCGGCGCGGCATCGGCGCTGACATCGCTTGGCCTGCTTGGAGTAGCGGCGCGGCTGTCGATCGTGCTGGCGGGGCTATCGCCCCGGGTGCGGCCGATGGCTGGATCCGACGAGACCGAAGCAAACGGGACGCACCTGGTGGCGCGCGCACTCCGCGCCGACGCCTGGGCGTCGAGCCTGCTTGCCGCGTTCGCGTCGTCGGCGGCCGTCGGCGCCGTCGTCACCGTCCTGGCCGGCGCACCGCGCTTGTCTTGCATCGCGTTTGGCAGCATCACCGGCGCGTTGCTACTGCTGCGTGCGCGTACTAGTGATAACGCCAGAATGCTGACGCTGGTGATCGCCGGAATCGCCGTCGTAGGAACGACGTTCGGTGTAGCCGTCTCGAGTGCGCCGGGGCGCGGGCCTGGGGTGGCCGCGGCGACGGCCACGCTGGCAGCCGGGGCCGTCTATTTCGGCTTCGTCGCGCCCGCTATCTCGACTCCACGCGTATTGTGCCGAGCCGCCGACGCCCTGGAGTGGCTCGCGCTGGTTGCCACCGCCCCGCTGACCTGCTGGATCTGCGGACTGTACGGGGCCGTCCGGGGATTGCATTTCCGGTGAGATTGTCTCCCATCGCGTGCCTCCCGTTGGTCTGGGCGCTGGTGTCGCCGCTTGCAGCACCGACCGCGCAGGCGGTTTCGCCGCCGCAGATCGACGACAAATGGTTACCGAAGCCGGCGCGACCCGCGGCCGCGTTTCCGACGGTGCAACGTGAGGTGTGCGCGGCCGTGACGACGGGACCGGCACCCAACCGGCCGCCCGACATCCTCGACCTGTCGCGGGTCTGGCCGCTGACCCGCGGCGCCGGGCAACGGGTCGCGGTCATCGACACCGGCGTTTCGCCGCAGCGAGCGCTGCCGAACGTGGTGCCGGGCGGTGACTACGTCTCCAACGGCGACGGCACCCAGGATTGCGACGCGCACGGCACCCTGGTCGCCGGAATCGTTGCAGCGGAACGGGATTCGAGCGTGTCCGGATTCAGCGGCGTTGCGCCCGAAGCCACCCTGATCAGCATTCGCCAGTCCAGCGCGAAGTTCTCCCCCGCCAGCGATCGGTCCCGCACCGGCGTCGGCGACGTCGAGACCATGGCGAAGGCCGTCCGCACCGCCGCGGATCTGGGTGCCTCGGTGATCAACATCTCCTCGGTCGCCTGCGTTCCGGCTGCCGCGACGCTCGATGACCGCGCGCTCGGCGCCGCGCTGGCCTACGCAGTGGACATCAAGAACGTGGTCGTCGTCGCCGCGGCCGGCAACACGGGCAGCGCCGCGCAGTGCCCTCCGCAGCGCTTGGACGCCACTTGGGAAACCGTCACGGTCGCGGTCAGTCCGGCGTGGTACGACGACTACGTGCTCACAGTCGGTTCGGTGAACGACGAGGGGGCGCCGTCGGCATTCACCCTCGCCGGGCCCTGGGTCGACGTCGCCGCCCCCGGCGAGGCGGTCACGCCGCTGGGCTCGGCGCCGGTGTCCGGCACCAGTTATGCGGCGCCGGTCGTCAGTGGGCTGGCCGCCCTGATCCGGGCCCGGTTTCCGGTGCTGACCGCCCGGCAGGTGATGCAGCGCATCGAGTCGACGGCGCATCACCCGCCGGCCGGGTGGGATCCGCTCGTCGGTCACGGCACGATCGACGCCCTGGCGGCGGTGAGCACCGATGTCGTTGCACCGGAGTCCACGCCGACGCCGGACCCGGCGCCTATCGCCGCGCCCCCGGCGGCCGCGCCGCCGAACGCGCGCGCCCGGCACACCGCACTGCGCGGCGTCGTCGTCTGCCTCGCGGGATTGGGCATCGCGCTGGCCGTCGGTGTGGCGAGGGGCCGACTAAGGGGCCGGGACGAAGTCGCGGGCGGTTGACGCCTGTTGTCTGCTGAGCTCGGGGCCGGCGGGAAGGGTCTGCAGGATCGGCCACGGCGCCGGGATCGCCGCCGGCAGCCCAAGGTCCCGCGCGGCGTCGTCGTCGTGGATCGGGAACCGCGCTCCGGTGTCGGTGACCAGGTACCGCGTGCCGACTCGCACGTAGGCGCTCCGGCCGGGCGGCACGTACACGGCGTCCAGCGCGGGGCCGGGCCCGTCGGCCCGTGACAAGGTCACCGGCGCCTGACCGGGCGGCAACGGCACTCGGTTGCCGGTGAGAAGCGCGGCACCGGCCTGGCCGGATGGCGCCGCCTGCCATGAGACGCACAACGTGCCGTTGTCGTCCGGCAGTGTCGGCGCCCGGTCGGGGAAGCTACCCACCGGCAGCGCGTCGACGATCGGAGCGGCGCGGATCGCGTCGGGTGCGACCGTCACGGCGTTGCTGGTGCGCTGCGGGTTGCTGAAGCGCAGGAGATCGGCAGCCAGTTGTCCGATGCGCTGAATCCCGGCGGCGAGCACCGCGTAATACTCGTCACCGCCGGCCCGCGTGATGCGCACCACGGTGCCGATCGTGAACCCCGGCAATCCCGCCGCCTTCTCGCCCGCGCCCCGGATCCGCGGCGCGCTGATCGGTGGCGCCTCGGGGATGGCGCCCAGCAACGCCGGCGAAACGGGTCGCGGCGCGCGGCGCTCAAGCCGGAAAGCGCGCGTCACCGCGGAGTCGGCGAGGTCCAGCACGGCCCGCTGCCCGTTATAGAGCAGGTAGGCGGGCGAACCCGGGCCGGACGCGACCAGGACGGCCTCGCCGGCGCTCAAGCGGCGGGCCGCCGCGTCGTCCGTGCGGCCCACGAGGACGGTCGTGGTGCCGGCGTGGTCCGTATCGCAGATCGCCCAGGCCGACTCGTCCGCCTTCAACGGCTCCCCGATCAGCTGCGGCGCGCCCGGGATACCCAGCGGCGGTCCGCGTTTGGCGCGGGCCAGGTCCGCTTCCGGCACAGGCTGGGGTTTGGCCGCCGTCGCCGCGATCAACCGCGCCGACGCTAGGTTCAGCACCGGATGCCAGGTGTCGCCCACCCGCACGTAGAGAGCCCCGGACTCTTGTCCCATCACCAGTTGCGCGCCATCCAGCGCCACCCTGGGCCGCAGCAAAGCAAGGGCCGCGGCCGCCGCGACGGCGATCGCGGCCAGGATGCACCCGATCGTCAGCGCCGGCGTTCGCGCCCGCGTGCGATCGCTGAGGGTGTGGACATCCCCGCCCAGCAACGCGCATTCGAGGCGACGCAGCAGGAATAGGTAGCCGCTGACCTGCAGCCCGGTGGTCGGCTGACGCGGCACTGGTCCCCCTACCCTGCGCAGTTGTTGCACACACGCTAAAGCGGGCATAGGTCGGGCCGCTTAATTGATCCACAGGCCAGCGAACTTTCGAACCGTGCTTAGGGTAGGTAAAGTTACGGCGTGTTTTCTCACCGGATAGGTCGCTGCGTGGGTCTGGGGGCCTCCGCGCTGGTCACCGCGTCTGGCCTGCTGCTGTCCCCCGCCGCGGCGCCGACAGCCTCCGCTTTCGACTGCCCGGACGTCGAGGTCATCTTCGCCCGCGGCACCAACGAGCCCCCCGGCCTGGGCCGGGTCGGCGACGCCCTGGTGGACTCGCTGCGACAGCAGACCGGGCTGAACATCCTGCCGTACGGGGTGAACTACGCGGCCAGCAAGCTGCAGCTGCACGGCGGCGACGGCGCCAACGACACCATCGACCGCGTCAAGAAGAGCGTCGAGACCTGCCCGAACACCAAGATCGTGCTGGGCGGCTACTCCCAAGGCGCGTCGGTGATGGACATCGTGGCCGGCGTCCCGATCGGCGGCATCAGCTGGGGCAACAAGCTGCCCGAGCAGTACGCCAACAACATCGCGGCCGTCGTCACGTTCGGTGACGTGGCCGACCGCGCCGGCGGCACGCTGCCGACTCAGAGCGCGCTGCTGGGGTCGAAGGCCGCCGACTACTGCAACCCCAACGACCCGATCTGCCACGCCGGTCCCGGTAACGAGTGGAGCGGGCACACGGAGGGCTACGTCCCCGTGTACACCACCCAGGCCGCGGCGTTCGTCGCCCAGAAGCTGGCCGGCTCGAGCTCGTCCAGCCCCGCGTTCGGTCCGCCGCTGGGCCCCGTTCCCGGTGGAACGCCGTCGCCGGTCAACGGGCAGACCCCGCCCGGCTCGCCGCCCTCGATCCACGGCGACACCGGTCCCGCGCCCACGCCGGCGACGCCGACCACGGTGACTCCGCAAGCACCTCTCGTCTGAATCGTTACCGGCCCGCGACCAACGCGCCCCTAACATCGTGGGGTGCGGCTCATTCCACTGACACTGGGCGCCGGGCTGCTCGCGGGCGCCGCGATAGTGGTTGCTCCCCAACTGCTTCCGCAGGCCTTCGCCTCGTGCCCCGGCGTTGAGGTGGTGTTTGCCCGCGGCACCGACGAGCCGCCCGGCGTCGGCAAGGTCGGCGCCGCCTTCGTCAACGCGCTGCGCCAGCAGACTTCCAAAAGCGTTGGCTCCTATGGGGTGAACTACCCGGCCAACAAGGACTTCCTCGCCGCGGCCGACGGGGCCAACGACGCCAGCAACCACATCCAGCAGATGGCCGGTAACTGCCCCAACACCAAGCTGGTGCTCGGCGGATACTCGCAAGGCGCGGCCGTCATCGACATCGTCACGGCCGCACCGCTACCCGGCCTCGGCTTCCGTCAGCCGCTGCCGGCCGCGGCCGCCGACCATGTGGCCGCCGTCGCCCTGTTCGGCAACCCGTCCGCCCGGGCGGGTCAGCTGATGAGCGCCCTCACCCCGGAATTCGACGGCAAGACCATCGACCTGTGCAACCCGGGCGACCCGATCTGCTCGCCCGGAACCCGCTGGGCGTCCCATCTGAGCTATGTGCCCGGATTGACCAACCAGGCCGCGAATTTCGTCGCGAAGAAGGTTTAGCGCGTGCGCAGGTCCCGGGTGATCAGGTTGCGCGCTTCGAGCTGATCGTCGGGCGGATAGTCGACGCTCACCAGCGTCAGACCGTGCGGCGGCGCGGCCGCGAAATCACTGGATCGGCTTGTGGCGCTGAGCAATTCGCGGCACCAGGACACCGGCCGCCGGTGCTCGCCCACGGCCAGCAGCGCCCCGACCAGCGAGCGCACCATCGACCAGCAGAACGCGTCGGCGGTCACCTGCGCGGTGATCAGGTCGCCGTCGCGTGACCACTGAAGGCGCTGCAGGTCGCGAATGGTGGTGGCGTTGGGCCGGTGCCGGCAGAACCCGGCGAAGTCGTGCAGGCCCACCAGCTCTCGGGAGGCGGCGGCCATCGCGTCGACGTCCAGCGGCCGCGGCCAAGCGGTGACGTAGCGGGCCAGCTGCGGCTGCACCCCGTAGGGCGCGGTCGACAGCCGATACGCATAATGGCGCCGCAGCGCCGAGAACCGGGCGTCGAAACCCCCAGGGGCGCGCCTGATGTCGAGCACCCGCACGTCCGTGGGCAAGAACCGGCCGAGCCGGCGCACCAGCGGCCGGAACTCCGGCTCGCCGACGTGCGGCGAGCGCGGGTAGGCGTTGGGCAGCGCGTCCAGCGGCACGTCGAGGTGGGCCACCTGCCCGGTGGCGTGCACGCCGGTGTCCGTGCGGCCGGCGGCGCGCAGCCGTACCGGGGTGCGGAACAGGGTGGTCAGCGCCTCGTCGAGCACTCCCGCCACGGTGCGCTGGCCGGCCTGAGCCGCCCAGCCCGCGAATTCCGTTCCGTCATAGGCGATGTCGAGCCGCAGACGGACCTGAGAATCCGAGTCGTTAACTCTCGTCAGCCTCGTCGGCCTCTTCGGCCTTCTCGGCCTCGGCCCGCGCCTCGATGGCCTCGTCGTGCTTTTCCTCGGCCTTGGCCTGGGCCTCCGTGGATTCCCCGGTTTCCGAAGGCTCTGAAGCTTCCGAAGTACCGGCCGGCTCGGTCACCTCTTCGGCCGTCGGCCCGACGGCCTCCTCAGGCTCGACCGCCGCCTGAGGCGCCGCCGCTGCCGCCACGGGCGCATCAGCCTTCTTGGGCGTCTTCGCCCGGCGCGCCCGCTCGGCCTCCGACGTCACCGTCTTCTCCAGCACCAGCTGGATCACCGCCATCGGGGCGTTGTCGCCCTTGCGCGGCTCGACCTTGATGATGCGGGTGTAGCCGCCGTTGCGGTCGGCGAAGAACGGCCCGATCTCGTCGAACAGCTTGTGCACCACGTCCTTGTCGCGGATCTTCTTCATCACCTCGCGACGGTTGTGCAGCGTGCCCTTCTTCGCGTGCGTGATCAGCTTCTCGGCGTACGGACGCAGCGCGCGCGCCTTCGGCTCGGTCGTCTTGATCTGGTTGTGCTCGAACAGCGACGTGGCCAGGTTGGCCAGCAGCGCCTTCTGGTGCGAAGACGACCCGCCGAGGCGAGGACCCTTGGTGGGCTTGGGCATTGCACTATCTCCTAAGTGGGGCCGGCCCCCGTATCAGGTAGGGCCGGGACGGACTTCTCTAGTTGTGTCCGGTTCCTCGGCGGCCGCTGCACGGCCGCATCGTCACCGGACGGCCATTACAGCTGTTCGGTTTCCGCGTAGTCCTGGTCGTCGTAGGCGCCCTCGGTGGACCAGGTGCCCGTGGCCACGTCGTAGCCGGCGACCTGCGACGGGTCGAAGCTCGGCGGGCTGTCCTTGAGCGACAGGCCCAGCTGGTGCAGCTTGACCTTCACCTCGTCGATGGACTTCTGGCCGAAGTTGCGGATGTCGAGCAGGTCGGACTCGGTGCGGCTGACCAGCTCGCCGACGGTGTGCACGCCCTCGCGCTTGAGGCAGTTGTAGGACCGCACGGTGAGGTCCAGGTCGTCGATCGGCAGCGCGAACGACGCGATGTGGTCGGCCTCGGCGGGCGACGGCCCGATCTCGATGCCCTCGGCCTCGACGTTGAGTTCGCGTGCCAGGCCGAACAATTCGACCAGGGTCTTACCGGCCGACGCCAGCGCGTCGCGCGGGGTGATCGAGCTCTTGGTCTCGACGTCCAGGATCAGCTTGTCGAAGTCGGTGCGCTGCTCGACACGGGTCGCGTCGACCTTGTAGGTCACCTTGAGCACCGGCGAGTAGATGGAATCGACCGGGATGCGGCCGATTTCGGCCCCGGAGGCCCGGTTCTGCACCGCCGGGACGTAGCCACGGCCACGCTCGACGACGAGCTCGACCTCGAGCTTGCCCTTGTCGTTCAGGGTCGCGATGTGCATGTCGGGGTTGTGCACCGTGACGCCGGCGGGCGGCACGATGTCGCCCGCGGTGACCGCGCCCGGGCCCTGCTTGCGCAGGTACATGGTGACCGGCTCGTCCTCCTCCGAGGACACCACCAGGCCCTTGAGGTTCAGGATGATCGCGGTGACGTCTTCCTTCACCCCGGCGACGGTGGTGAACTCGTGCAGCACGCCGTCGATGCGGATGCTGGTGACGGCCGCGCCGGGAATCGACGACAGCAGCGTGCGCCGCAGCGAATTGCCCAGGGTGTAACCGAATCCGGGCTCCAGGGGCTCGATCACGAACTGCGAGCGGTTGTCGGTGAGGACTTCCTCCGACAGGGTGGGTCGCTGAGAGATCAGCATGGTGTTTCTTCTTCTCCTTCTCGGCACCCGCTATTTGATGCCGTTAGGTTTCCGCACCGGTCGGTGCGGAAGCTCTTACTTCGAGTAGAACTCGACGATCAGCTGCTCGGCGAGCGGCACGTCGATCTGAGCCCGCTCGGGCAGCTGGTGAATCAGGATGCGCTGGCGCTCGCCGACCACCTGCAGCCAGCTCGGGATCGGGCGGTCGCCCGCCGTCTCCCGCGCGATCTGGAACGGCACCGTGTTCAGCGAGCCGTCCCGCACGTCGATGATGTCGTACTGCGACACCCGGTAGCTGGGCACGTTGACGTGCACGCCGTTGACGCTGAAGTGGCCGTGGCTGACCAGCTGGCGGGCCATCCGGCGCGTGCGGGCCAGCCCCGCGCGGTACACGACGTTGTCCAGCCGGCTTTCCAGGATCTTGAGCAGCTCCTCACCCGTCTTGCCGGGCTGCCGGGTGGCCTCTTCGTAGTAGCGGCGGAACTGCTTCTCCATCACGCCGTAGGTGAAGCGGGCCTTCTGCTTCTCCTGCAGCTGCTGCAGGTATTCGCTCTCCTTGATCCGCGCGCGGCCGTGCTGGCCGGGCGGGTAGGGGCGCTTCTCGAACGCCTGGTCGCCACCGACGAGGTCGGTGCGCAGCCGGCGCGACTTGCGGGTGATGGGTCCGGTGTAACGAGCCATGATTGTGTCCTAGACCCTTCTGCGCTTCGGCGGACGGCAGCCGTTGTGGGGCTGGGGGGTGACGTCGGAGATCGCGCCGACCTCGAGGCCCGCGGCCTGCAGCGAACGGATCGCCGTCTCCCGGCCCGAGCCCGGGCCCTTCACGAACACGTCGACCTTGCGCACACCGTGCTCCTGCGCCTTGCGCGCCGCGTTCTCGGCGGCCAGCTGAGCGGCGAACGGGGTCGATTTCCGCGAGCCCTTGAAGCCGACGTGGCCCGACGACGCCCAGGCGATGACGTTGCCCTGGGGGTCGGTGATGCTCACGATCGTGTTGTTGAACGTGCTCTTGATGTGCGCGGCACCGTGCGGGATGTTCTTCTTTTCCCGCTTGCGGGTCTTCTGCCCCTTCTTGGGGGCAGACGCTGCCTTCTTGGCTGGTGGCATGGGCGATTACCTGGCCTTCTTCTTGCCGGCGATGGTGCGCTTCGGGCCCTTGCGGGTGCGCGCATTGGTCTTGGTCCGCTGGCCGCGCACCGGCAGGCCGCGGCGGTGCCGCAGGCCCTGGTAGCAGCCGATCTCGATCTTGCGGCGAATGTCGGCCTGCACCTCGCGGCGCAGGTCACCCTCAACCTTGAGGTTCGCTTCGATGTAGTCACGCAAGTGGGTCAGCTGGTCATCGGTCAGGTCCCTGGTGCGCAGGTCCTTGTCGATCCCAGTAGCTGCCAGGATCTCGTTCGACCGGGTACGGCCGACGCCGAAAATGTAGGTCAGCGCGATCTCCATCCGCTTGTCGCGCGGCAGATCGACGCCTACTAATCGAGCCATAGGTGGCGTTTCCTCTTTTTCTAAGCGGAGGTCTGATCCCAGTCCGTTCCCGTCTTGAGACGGGGCCCGGCCTCCGTCCGGGCGTGGATGAGCGACGTACTCGCTCAGTGGTGCTGGGAGGTCTGCATTCAGTTGTGTTGGGCAGAGCCGGCCTTGATGGCTGCGACCCGCATCGCCCGGCTACGCCGCGCTTGCGATCGCCGCCGGATCAGCCCTGGCGCTGCTTGTGGCGCGGATCGGAGCAGATCACCATGACCCGCCCATGCCGACGGATCACCCTGCACTTGTCACAGATTGGCTTGACGCTCGGGTTCACCTTCACGGCTGTTCGATCCTGTTCTTTCTCGTTGTCTTATTCGGGCTTACTTGTACCGGTACACGATGCGGCCCCGGGACAGGTCGTAGGGAGACAGCTCCACCACCACCCGGTCCTCGGGCAGGATGCGGATGTAGTGCTGCCGCATCTTGCCGCTGATGTGGGCGAGCACTTTGTGACCGTTCTCCAGCTCAATGCGGAACATCGCATTGGGCAGGGGCTCGACCACGCGGCCCTCGACCTCTATGGCACCGTCCTTCTTGGCCATAACTTTTCAGCAATCCTCGTCTTTGGTTTCGTATCCTGTGTGCGCCCTTACCGGCGCAGCATTCGCCCGACTAGAAACGTGAGCCGGTTACAGGAAATTCCTCAGACAGGGCACGCAAAAAGTCGGCGCGGATGACGCACCGTTGTCCCACGATACCCGGTCAGGCCCCTTCACCCAAAATCGCCGGCAGCGAAATCCGCCCGGCCTCCTCGACCTGCCGCGAGGGCCCTGACGAGGGCATACTTAACTCCGATGACGAGCCCCGCGAGTCCCGCCGAACCCTCCGCCCAGCCTCGCAAGCCGGTGTTGCTGACCGTCGATGACGATCCCTCCGTCTCGCGCGCGGTCGCCCGTGACCTTCGCCGCCAATACGGCGACCGGCACCGGGTCGTGCGCGCCGAGTCCGGTCCCGACGCCTTGGAGACGCTCAAGGAGCTCAAGCTGCGCGGCGAGACCGTGGCGGTGCTCATCGCCGACTACCGGATGCCGCAGATGAGCGGCATCGAGTTCCTCGAGCAGGCGATGGACCTGTACCCCGCCGCGCGCCGCGTGCTGCTGACCGCGTACGCCGACACCCACGCCGCCATCGACGCGATCAACGTCGTCGACCTCGACCACTACCTGCTCAAGCCGTGGGACCCGCCGCAGGAGAAGTTCTACCCGGTGATCGACGGCCTGCTGGATGCCTGGCGGTCGGCCCCCGAACACCCGATCCCGCACACCAAGGTGATCGGGCACCGCTGGTCGGAGCGGTCCTGGCAGGTGCGCGACTTCCTGGCCCGCAACGGGCTGCACTACTCGTGGTTCATGGCCGACGATCCCGACGGCGAGCGGCTGCTCAAGGCCGCCGGCGAGGACGGCCTGCGGCTGCCCGTCGTCGTCACCGAACGCGGCGACACCCTGGTCGAACCCACCGACGCCCAGCTGGCCGACACCCTGGGCCTGACCACCACGCCATCGCAGGAGTTCTACGACCTGATCGTCATCGGCGGCGGGCCCGCGGGCCTGGCCGCCGCCGTCTACGGCGCCTCGGAGGGGTTGCGCACGGTGCTGATCGAGCGCACCGCGACGGGCGGGCAGGCGGGCCAGAGTTCACGCATCGAGAACTACCTCGGCTTCCCCGACGGCGTGTCGGGCGGCCAGTTGGCGGAGCGCGCCCGTCGGCAGGCCGAGAAGTTCGGGGCCGAGCTGATCACCGCCCGCTCCGCCACGGCGCTGGAGGTCAACGGTCCCAAGCGCACCGTGCGGTTCGCCGACGGCGGCTCGATCGACGCGCACGCGGTCATCCTGGCCACCGGCGTCACCTACCGCGAGCACCAGGCCGAGGGCTGCGGCGAGCTGACCGGCAAGGGCGTCTACTACGGGGCGGCCGTCTCGATCGCCTCGGAGTGCGCGGGCGAGGAGGTCTACGTCGTCGGTGGGGCCAACTCCGCCGGCCAGGCCGCGAT
This sequence comes from Mycobacterium sp. E1715, assembly GCF_001667625.1. NCBI lineage: Bacteria > Bacillati > Actinomycetota > Actinomycetes > Mycobacteriales > Mycobacteriaceae > Mycobacterium > Mycobacterium sp. E1715. The sequence continues at coordinate 13,786 of NZ_LZJJ01000373.1, read as the reverse complement.
GTACCTGTCCCGCGAGGCGAAGTCGGTGACCATCGTGGTGCGCGGCCCGTCGCTGGACGCGTCGATGTCCTACTACCTCATTCAGCAGATCCAGCGGCGGCCCAACATCACCGTCCGCACCTGCACCGAGGTGCGGCGCGCCGTCGGCGAGGACCACCTGGAGCGGCTGACCCTGGTCGACAACCAGACCGGGGAGACCGAGGACGTCACCTGCGCCCGGATGTTCATCTTCATCGGCGCCGCGCCGCGCACCGAATGGCTGGACGGGGTGCTCGCGCGCGACGACCACGGCTTCGTCCTCACCGGCCCGGACCTGCGCAACGTGTGCGGGTGGACGCTCGACCGCCCGCCGCATCACCTGGAGACCAGCGTGCCGGGCGTATTCGCCACCGGCGACGTGCGGGCCGAATCCGCCAAGCGCGTCGCGGCCGCGGTCGGCGAGGGATCGATGGCCGTCATGCTGGTGCACCGCTACCTGGCCGAGTCATGACGGCCAAGACACCCTGCCAGCCCGACGAGCTGCGCAGCCTGTTCCTGTTCGAGGCGCTCACCGACGAACAGCTCGCGGTGCTGTGCGCAGCTGGGCACATCGAGAACTACGAACCGGGCCCCATCTGCGTCGAAGGCGAGCCGGCGACCTGCTTCTACGTCCTCATCCAGGGCGAGTTGACGATGTCCAAGCTCTCGGGCGGCCAGGACATCGAAACCAACCGCACCTCGCAGCGCGGCGTCTACTGCGGCGCCTGGCGGGCGTTCACCGGCGGCAAGCAGAAGAGCTACGACGCCTCGGTGCACGTGACCAAGCCGTCGCGGTTCTTCGTGATGGACGCACCCGTGTTCGCCCAGTTCATGAAGGACCAGTTCCCGATGGCCGTCCACCTGCTCGACGGCATCGCCGTCGGCACCGACCGGACCCGGCGGATCATCGACAACCGGGAGAAGCTGCTCGCGCTGGGCCGGCTGTCGGCCGGGCTGACCCACCAGCTGAACAATCCCGCGGCGGCCATCGCCCGCGCGGCCGCCGATCTGCGCGGCCGGGTCGCCGGCATGCGGGGCAAGCTGTCCATGCTCGCCGACGGCACCGTCAGCCCCGAGGCACTCAGCGCCCTGGTCCACCTCCAGCAAGGGGTGGCCGAGCAGGTCGCCAAGTCGGCGACGGAACACCTGAGCGCGATGGAAACCGCCGACCGCGAGGACGCCGTCGGCGACTGGCTGGAAGAGCACGGCGTCGAGGGCGGCTGGGACATCGCGCCGACGTTCGTCGAGGGCGGCATCGACACCGACTGGCTGGAGCGGATTTCCACGGTCAGCGAAGAACTCGCGTCGACATCGCTGGAGGAGGCGATCCGGTGGATCAACTACACCATCGAGAGCGAACTGCTGATGAACCAGATTTTGGAAGCGAGCAAACGGATTTCGGCGTTGGTCGCCGACGCCAAGCAGTATTCGCAGCTGGACCGCGCCCCGTTCCAGGTGGCCAACATCCACGAATTGCTGCGCTCCACACTGGTGATGTTCGCCGACCGGTTGACCAAGGACGGAAGCAGGGGCACCAAAGCGATCACCCTGGTGAAGGATTTCGACCAGTCGCTTCCCGAAATTCCCTGCTACCCAGGTGATCTCAACCAGGTGTGGACCAACATCATCGACAACGCCATCGCCGCGATGCGCGACACGGGCGGCACGCTGACCGTCCGCACCTGCCGGGAGGGCGAGAACATGGTTCGCGTCGAGATCTGCGACACCGGGCCCGGGGTGCCCGAGGAAGCCCGCGAGCACATCTTCGAGCCGTTCTTCACCACCAAGCCGTTCGGCGAGGGCACCGGCCTCGGGCTGGACCTGGCGTTCAACATCGTCGTCAAGAAGCATCGCGGGGACCTGCGCGTCGAATCGGTGCCCGGCGACACCCGGTTCATCGTGCTGCTACCGCTGGAAGTCCCGCCGGTCGCGGACCCGGAGCCGGTCGAATCGGTGGAATAGGGCCGCCGCCGCGCCGGTTGGGAACAACCATGACCGATGCAGCGAGCAAGCCCAACCTCGGCCGGTTCGGATCGTTCGGACGCGGCGTCACGCCTGAACAAGCCAAAGACATCGAAGCCCTGGGCTACGGGGCCGTCTGGGTGGGCGGCTCTCCCCCCGCCGAGCTGGCCTGGGTGGAGCCCATCCTCGAAGCGACGACCACCCTGCAGGTGGCCACCGGCATCGTCAACATCTGGACGGCCGCGGCCAAGCCGGTGGCCGAGTCGTTCCACCGCATCGACAAGGCCTACCCCGGCCGCTTCCTGTTGGGCATCGGCGTCGGCCATCCCGAGGCGCACGCGGAGTACCGCAAGCCCTACGACGCGCTGGCCGAGTACCTGCAACAACTCGACGACTACGGCGTGCCCGCCCACCGCCGCGTGGTGGCCGCGCTCGGACCCCGGGTACTCAAGCTGTCCGCGGAGCAAGCCGCCGGGGCGCACCCGTACCTCACCACCCCCGAACACACCGCGCAGGCGCGCGAGCTGATCGGCCCGTCGGCGTTCCTGGCGCCCGAACACAAAGCCGTGCTGACCACCGACGTCGAGAAGGCCCGTGCGGTGGGCCGCAGGGCGCTCGACATCTATTTCCAACTGGCCAACTACCGCAACAACTGGAAACGGCTCGGTTTCACCGACGAGGAAGTCACCAAGCCGGGCAGCGACCGCCTGATCGACTCGTTGGTCGCCTACGGCACGCCGGAGGCGATCGCGGCCCGATTGAAAGAGCACCTCGACGCGGGGGCCGACCACGTGCCGGTGCAGGTCCTGACGAAGGATGAAAACCTGGTGCCGGCGTTGGCCGAATTGGCGGGGCCGCTCGGACTGAGCTGACAGACGCGGGAGGGGACGTAGATGACCGAGGCAGTAGCACTCAAACCCGACCTGGGCCGGTTCGGCGTCTGGCTGCCCAACCGATCCATCACCGCAGAACTGGCGGCGCGGATCGAGTCACTCGGCTACGGCGCCGCCTGGATCGGTGGATCGCCGGACGCCGAGCTGTCGTGGGTGGAACCGGCCCTGGCGCAGACCTCCTCGCTGCAGCTGGCCACCGGGATCATCAACATCTGGACGGCGCAGGCCGCGGCCGTCGCCCGGTCCTTCCAGCGCATCGAAAAGGCTTATCCCGGAAGGTTTTTGCTCGGGGTCGGCGTCGGGCATCCCGAGCACACCCAGGAGTACGTCAAGCCGTACGACGCGCTGGCCTCCTACCTCGACGAGCTCGACGCCGCGATGGTGCCCACCAGCCGCCGCGTGCTCGCCGCGCTCGGGCCGCGCGTGCTGCGGCTGGCGGCCCAGCGCAGCGCCGGCGCGCACCCGTATCTGACCACGCCGGAACACACGGCCAAGGCCCGCGAACTGGTCGGCAAGTCCGTGTTCCTCGCGCCCGAACACAAGGTGGTGCTGACCACCCCGGACCAAGAAGGGGCGGAGGCAGCCCGCGCCATCGGGCGCAGGTATGCCGACTTCTACCTGGACCTAAGTAACTACGTGAACAACTGGCTGCGGCTCGGGTTCACCGAAGCCGACGTCCGCAAGCCAGGCAGCGACCGGCTGATCGACGCGGTGGTCGCGTATGGCACGCCGGAGGCCATCGCGCAGCGACTCCGCGAACACTGCGACGCCGGAGCCGACCACGTGGCCATCCAGGTGCTGGACAGCCAGGACGACGACGCGCTCGTTTCGGCGCTCAGCGAACTGGCCGGGCCGCTGGGGCTGACTGCCGCAAGCTGACCCGTCCGCTCGGTTAGGGTTTGACCATGCGGTTACTGGTCACCGGCGGCGCGGGGTTCATCGGCGCGAACTTCGTGCACAGCACCGTCCGCGAACACCCCGAGGACTCGGTGACGGTGCTCGACGCCCTGACCTACGCCGGGCGGCGGGAGTCGCTGGCCGACGTCGAGGACGCCATTCGGCTGGTCGTCGGGGACATCTGCGACACCGAGCTGGTCTCCGGGCTGGTCGCCGAGTCCGACGCGGTCGTGCACTTCGCCGCGGAAAGCCACGTGGACAACGCGCTGGACGACCCGGGCCCGTTCCTGCACACGAACGTGGTCGGCACGTTCACCATCCTGGAAGCCGTCCGGCGCCACGGCGTGCGGTTGCACCACATTTCGACCGACGAGGTCTACGGCGACCTCGAGCTCGACGACCCCAACCGGTTCACCGAATCGACGCCCTACAACCCGTCGAGCCCGTACTCGGCCACCAAGGCCGGAGCCGACATGCTGGTCCGGGCGTGGGTTCGCTCCTACGGCGTGCGCGCGACGATCTCGAATTGCTCCAACAACTACGGCCCGTATCAGCATGTCGAGAAGTTCATCCCGCGCCAGATCACCAACGTGCTCACCGGCCGGCGGCCCAAGCTGTACGGCAGCGGCGCCAACGTCCGCGACTGGATCCACGTCGACGACCACAACAGCGCCGTGCGGCGCATCCTGGAAAAGGGCGAAATCGGCCGCACCTACCTGATCAGCTCGGAGGGCGAACGCGACAACCTCAGCGTGCTGCGCACGCTGCTGAAGATGATGGGCCGCGAACCCGACGACTTCGACCACGTGACCGACCGCGTCGGCCACGACTTGCGCTACGCCATCGACCCGTCGATGCTCTACGACGAATTGTGCTGGGCGCCAAAGCATACCGACTTCGAGGAGGGCTTGAGCGCCACCATCGACTGGTATCGTGCGAACGAATCGTGGTGGCGCCCTCTGAAGGACGCCGCGGAAGCCCGTTATGAAGGACGTGGTCAATAAGATGAAGGTTCGCGAACTCGACATCCCCGGCACCTGGGAGATCACCCCCGCCCTTCATGGCGACTCCCGGGGCCTGCTCTTCGAGTGGCTCACCGACCACGACTTCACCGGCTTCGCCGGTCACCGCCTGGACGTCCGGCAGGCCAACTGTTCGGTGTCGTCCGCCGGCGTGCTACGTGGCCTGCACTTCGCCCAGGTTCCCCCGAGCCAGGCCAAATACGTGACCTGCGTGTCCGGCTCGGTGTTCGATGTGGTGGTCGACATCCGGGTGGGCTCACCCACATTCGGCCAGTGGGATTCGGTTCTGCTCGACGACCTGAATCACAAGACGATTTACATTTCGGAGGGCTTGGCGCACGGCTTCCTTGCGCTCCAAGACAATTCGACGGTGATGTACCTGTGCTCGGCCGAATACAACCCCCAGCGCGAACACACCATCTGCCCCACGGATCCGGCGTTGGCGATCGACTGGCCGCTGGTCAACGGCGCCGCCCCCAACCTGTCCGACCGCGACGCGGCTGCCCCGAGCTTCGAAGAGGTCCGCGCCTCGGGCCTGCTGCCCTCCTGGGAGGAGACGCAGCGGTTCATCAACGCCAAGCGCGACGGGTAACGGGGGCGGTCGCGGGCGACCCGGCCACCAAGACCGGGGATGAATTTTGTGGCGCGCGTGCGGATCGCGTTTGCACACCTGACGCCGAGCGCCGTTATGGCTCACCGGATATGGGGCAGTGGCGGTTTTGCCACCGAGAAATCCCTCAGGTAGCGTGAATTCGCCCGCTTTGGCGATCTGTGACGATATGACGACACCGCAGCGCCCTACGCGGACGACTGGGGAGGCGGATGAAACTCGGGCAGGTATTCGATCCGCGCAATAACGCACTCAATGCGTGGCGCTTGGCGCTGGCCGCCGAAGTGATCTTCTGGCACACGTTGTCCGTAAGGAATCACCTCCCGTCGTCCCGGGCAGTGCTGCAACTGCTCCTTTGCATAGGGGTGGATGGGTTCTTCGGCATTTCCGGATTCCTGATCACCGCGAGTTGGCTGAGCAACCCGAAGCTACGCGAATATCTCGCCGCTCGGGCTCTTCGCATCCTGCCCGGCTTTTACGTTTGCCTGCTGGTGACCGCCTTCGTGATTGCTCCTATCAGCGTGGCGATTCAAGGCGGGTCGCCCGCCAAACTCATATCGTCGGGCGCGCCGCTGGAATACGTTCTGAAGAACAGCGCCGTGGCGCTGGTCAAATTCGATGTCGGTGGCACACCGCGCGACATTCCCAACGCGGGGATGTGGAACGGTTCGCTGTGGTCCCTCATTTGGGAAATCATGTGCTACCTAGTCGTCGCGGGTATCGGGGTAGTCGGCCTTGCGAAGTACCGGTGGGTATCCCTGGCAATCCTCTTGCCGGCGACGGTCGGGGCCGCAATGCTGCCGCCGTTGAGATTTCCCGACGTACTTCATCAACATGAGGGCGGCGGCGACGTCCGCACCGCCCTGCTCTTCTTGATTTGCCGGTCCGCAATCATGTTCGCGGCCGGGGCGTTCCTTTACCAGTGGCGCGACGTGATTCCCGCGCGATGGTGGCTCGTCGGGGTGAGCGTCGCCATCGTCATAGCGGCCGGTTCGCTACCCGACTACCGGGTCGTCGCCGCCGTCCCGCTGGCCTATGCCGTCATCGTCTCCGGCTCCCTGATCCACAACGAGCGCTTGAGGCTGCGTACGGACCTGTCTTACGGGACTTATATCTACGCCTACCCGGTTCAGCAGTTGCTCACCGTCATGGGACTTCTCCGTTTGGCCCCGCTCCTCTTCACCCTCGTCGTGGCAGCGGCGACGTTGCCCCTGGCCGTGGCGAGCTGGTTTCTCATCGAAAGGCCCGCCAGGTCTCTCAAATACCGTCTGAAGCGCAAGTCGGTGACCCCGGTCCCCGACGGAGCGGGCGACGACCGGCGCACCCGAGAGGCACCGGATACCGCCTAGCCGTGGGTGCGAGCAGTCCGGGAGATACGGGCTTCACACAAGTTCATAGAGTGTCTTATGATTCCGCGGGCAGCTCGGGGGCTACGACAGGAAGACGCGTGACACTCGGGCAGCAATTCGATCCGCGCAACAATGCACTCAACGCGTGGCGGCTGGTGCTGGCGATTTCGGTGATACTAGGCCACTCCTTCACCCTGACCGGACATCATCTGCCGGCCGGGATGGTTGGACATCTCTTGGGCGCCGGAGGGGTCGACGGCTTCTTCGCGGTCTCGGGATTCCTGATCACCGCGAGCTGGCTTCGGCACCCCCACATCCGGGACTATCTCGTGGCCCGCGCCCTGCGCATCCTCCCCGGGTTCTACGTCTGCCTGGTCGTCACCGCATTCGTCGTCGCCCCGATCGGCGTTCACATCCAGGGCGGCTCGGCGGTGAAATTGCTACTGTCCTCGGCGCCCTTCGACTACGTCCTGATGAACAGCGCGGTGGCCACCCTCAAGGTCGATGTGGGCGGAACGCCGACCGGGATCCCGTATCCGGGCACGTGGAACAGTTCGCTGTGGACACTCATGTTCGAGCTGGCCTGCTATCTGGCCGTGGCGGCCATCGGCGTCGCCGGCCTCGCCAGCCGCCGGTGGGTCTCCCCCGCGATCTTGGTAGTGGCGGTGGCGGCCGAGGTGTTATCGCCGCCCATGGCAATCGGCCAGCCGATGGCTTCCCAGTTCGCCGCCGCGAGCGCGCGCTTCGCCGTCATGTTCGCGGCCGGAGCCTTGCTCTACCAATGGCGGGACAAGATCCCCGCCCGGTGGTCGCTTGTGTGGGTGTGCGTGGTCGTCGTCGCCCTGGGCGGCACGCTACTTCCGCATCATCGGCTGCTTGGTGGCATCCCCCTTGCCTACGCGATCATCGCGTCCGGCGCGCTACTGCAGAGCAAACGACTCAGGCTCCGTACGGATCTCTCCTACGGCGTGTACATCTACGGCTTCCCGGTTCAGCAGTTGCTGATGATCTCGTGGGTTGGCGTCCCGACTCCGATTGTGCACGCGGGCGTCGCGACGATAGCCACACTGCCGCTAGCCGCTCTGAGCTGGTTTCTGGTCGAGAAGCCCGCGATGTCGCTGAAGGCCCAACTGTTGACCAAGTGGAAGGCGGAAGAGGAAGCCGCCGACATGGTGGATCTCATCCTTGAGGAACCGACTGACGAGGTTGCCGATCCCGCCTAGTCGCCAGCTCCCCCGCCCACAGCAGCACCGTCAACGCCTCCGCGGTCACCGTAATCGCGGCATAGGGCGCGGGTTCCCAACCTCGCTCGACAAACCCCTGCAGCCCAACGGTCCTCGACAGCGCGAACGCGACCAGCGAGCCGCCCGCCACGGCGGCTGCGGCCCACCGCAGCCATTCGGGACCGCCAAGGAGGATCAGCAGCGCGATCGCGAACGACACACTGGCCTGGACCAGAAACGCGGCGCCGATGTCCGGGATGTGGCGATAGCCATGGACATACAGGTAGGCGTGGCCGGCGGCGCTGACGGCCAGTGACACGGCCAGGCCGAGGCGAATCAGCAGAGTCATTGCAGGGCCTGCTCTTTCAACGCCAAGACGGTCTCACCCTTGGTGTAGCTCACCTCGCGGATGCCGAGCGCGTCGCGGAGCTTGCCCGCGGGCAGGGTGACCGGCTTGGGCGCGGGCCCGTCGCCGGGCTTCGGCAGCGGGTACGCGGTCGTGGTCCCGCTGTAGAACGTCACCTTGCCCTCCGTCTTGGAAAACAGTTGGTGCACATGCCCGTTCAGGCAGGTGACCGACGAGAACCGGCGCAGGTAGGACAGCGCCTGGGTCGCGTCGTCGGTGCCCCAGCCCCAGTTCGGGTACATCGCGAACAACGGGATGTGGCTGAACACGATGACGGGGGTGTCGCTCGACAGCCGCGCGACGTCCTTTTCGACGAACTCCAGCTGGTCGGTCCCCAGGTGCCCGAGTTTGTGCAGGTTCAACGTGTTGACCAGTGCGATCACGTGGACGCCCGCGGTGTCGAAGCTGTACCAGCCGTCACCGGCGGATCCGGCGCCGAAGGCGCTGCGGTACTTCTGGCCCGCGTCGTCGACGGAGTCGTGCTCCCCCGGAACGGTGAACACGTGCGGCGTCTTCAAGGCGGTCATCATCTGCTTCACCTGGTCGAACTGCTCGGGGCTGGACAGGTGCGTGAGGTCACCGGTATGCACCACGAAATCCGGTGTGTAGCCGAGGTTGTTGACCTGGTCGATGGCGTGGCCGAATGTGCCGGCGACGTCCGGGTTGGGTGCCCCGGTGAAGCCGATGTGGCTGTCGCTGATCTGCGCGAACCGCAGGGCGGGCCGGGCGTGGGTGTGCTCGGTGGCGGCCGCGCCGGCGACGTGCGAAATGACCTCGCCGCCAACCACGGAGAACCCGACCGCCGCGCCGAACCAAGCCGTGTGTCGCATCAGCTGGCGGCGACTCATGTTCGGGTTCACCGGGTCACCACCACGGTCCCGTGCATCATCGGGTGGATCGAGCACACGTAGTCGAAAGTGCCCGGGTCGGTGAAGGTGTGGGTGAATGTGGCACCGGTCCCCATCCCGGGCGAGTGGAACGACCCGTCGCTCGCGGCCACGGTGTGGGGCTCTTCGTCGCGGTTGGTCCACGTGACCGTGGTGCCCGCGGTGACGGTCAGCGTCGCGGGCGCGAACGCGAAACCGTCGATGTTGACCTGGTTGCCGGTCGCCGGCGCCGCCGGTGCGGTGACGGACGTGGAACCCATGGACACGCCGGGACTGGAGCCGGCGGCCGGCCGCGAAGCCGAGCAACCCGCCAGCACCGCGGCGGCGGCCAGCGCGGCCGCCGAAAGTTTTGTAAGCGTCATGCCCATAGATAGGGCGACGCGTTACACCGCTCAGGCGGGCTGGTCGGGACGCGGGGGCGCGAACACCTCGATGACGCCGTCGGCCTCGCGAACCAACAACGGCGGCAACGGCTTCGGGGCGATCGGCAACTGATGGGTGAGCACCTGCCCGGTCGGCGAGAAGGACGTCGAGTGACAGGGGCAGCGCAGCGTGTCGTCGGGCGCGTCGAACCACAACCGGCACCCCTGGTGGGTGCACACGCCGGAGACGGCCTGGGGTTTGCCGTCGACACGGCGCACGAACCCGCTGACCGAACCCAGGTCGAACGGGTGCATGACCCCGTCGGTCACCTGCGAGCTGGCCGCCACGCGCTGCCACGTCCCGGCGTTGGGCGTGAGCGGCGCGTTGTCGGCGGCCGGGACACCACCGGTTTCACCGGTGACCAGCGCGCGGTCGATGGACACCGCGGTGACCGCGGCGGCCGCCGCGGCGGACGTCCCGACGATGACCTGGCGGCGGGTGCTGCTGTGTTTGGGCGCCGCTTCTCCGCGGCCGTCGGACATCTGTTCGGCGATGCGGCGATGCAGATCGTCGAGGAACTCCGGGCGCGGCGCGTCGCCCCTGCGCCCGGCCGCGCGCAGTTCGATCGCCGTGCGCAGCTGCGCCGCCTCGAAGTCGTCGGGGGCGAACGGCCTGGGCCGGCGGCCCCGCAACAGGTCGTCGACGTATCGGCGTAACCCGCGGGCGTTCATGGTGCGCCCCCCTCGTTCACCTGTGCCGCCAGCCGAAGCGCGCGATGCTGTAGCACCTTGGCGTTGGCGACGCTGACCCCCAGCTCCGCGGCGGAGTCCTTGATCGAATGACCCTGCAGGAAGCGCAGTTCCAGGATGTGCCGGTAACGGTCCGGAAGGTTGTCCAGGACCCGGGCGACACGCTGCGGCGCCGTGCTGATCGCCTCCTCGCTTTCCGGTGGCTGTTCGATGTCGTCGATCGAGGTTATCTCCCGGCCCAGCGTCTCCCGCCAGTGCGCGGCCAGCACCGTTCGCGCGGTGACCCGCAGGTACGCGCGCACCTCGCCGACGCTCGCGGTCAGCCGGAGCGGCCGCAGCGCCGCCAGGAAGACCTCGGCGGTGAGGTCCTCGGCGTCGGCCCGGTTGCCGACACGCGCGAACAGCGTGCGATACACCCAGGACGCGTTGTCCTGGTACACCGCTTCCCAATCGGGATAGCCATCGTCAATGCCGCTGTCGGGCACCGCCCGCAGCGGCCGTTTGACGGGTTCGTTTCCTGCCGCCACGTGCCTCCTCCACCCGATGAATATCGAGCCGGGTTACACCGGGTATCACGGTGCCGCGAGCGAGGTTTGTTCACTGAGCAGTTCGTCGAGTTTGGCGGCGGTGGCCGAGAATACCGACTTGGCGATGCTGAGTATGCGTTCACGGACGCGGGGCTTCGCCGACGCCGGCGGCAACAGGTGGCCGATCAGGTGACCGAACAGGTCCAGGCGCGCCGCGGACATCCAGGCGGTCAGGTCCGGGTCGTCGAGCCAGCGCAACTGATTGGCGTAGTCGGCCCGCGCCAGCCGCAGCCAGTCCGTGTCGGTGTCGGGATGCGGCAACGGCACGCACAGCTCGTTCTTGACCGGGTCGTCGTGGTACACGGCTTCGACGTGGGCGATCAGCGCGGCGCTGAAGATCTGCTGGCAGCCGCGAACGGCTTGCAGCGTGATGTGTCCGGCACCGAAAATGGGTGTCGCCGGCCGCTTTTCGGCGCCGTCGGCGGTGCAGTCGATGTACAGGTCGTCACCGCCGCGCATCACCGTGCCGCCGTCGAGGACGATTCGGTCCGCGTCCACGCGCCGCACGTGGCCCATTCGGACCACGTCGCCGATGCGGCGGAGCTGATCGAGTTCCAGCCGGGTGACGGTCGCGCAGCGGTACATGGTGGGCCGGACCGCCGGGTCGACGCGCAGCAGCAGGCCGGCGTCCTCCTGCCTCGCGAACAGGTCCTCGACCGACGTGGCGTCCCGGATGGCCCGCAGCTGCGCGGTGAAGCTGTTCTTGATGACGTCGGCGAACAACGACCCGGGCTGCATCGTCGCCCGATCCAGCAGCCACGAGTCGCGGGGCATGATCCAGGTCAGCCGCTCCGGCGCGATGCCCTGGCCGAGCAGCCACAGGCACGTGTCGATGCCGGTCTTGCCGGCGCCGACGATCACGTACCGCTGGTGCGCGCCGAGCCGTGGCAGGTCGCCGGGGGGCACGCAGGCGACGCCGGGTGCGACCGCGTAGGGGGGCGGGCGCATGGCCGGCACCGTGACGCGCATGTAGGTGGCGTCGACGACGCGGCGCGCCACGGTGACGGTGTAGTCGTCGCCCGCGAGCGTGGTGAAGCGGCCTTTTGCGCCTTCCTGGCCGCGGTACTCGCTCATCGGGAAGTAGGTGACCCGCCCGGTCGCCAACAGCTGCCGGCGCATCACGTGGTCGTAGTAGGCGCACACCTCCCCGGCGGTGGCCAACTCGTAAAGCCCCTGATTCCAACCGATTCGGTCAATCGAGTCGCTGCCCAGCGGCAGCGAGTTGACGCCGTAGAACGCCGAGGGCTGATGCAGGCGGACGAACGGGTAGGCCATGGTCCAGTGCCCGCCCGGCTGGTGGTTGCGATCGACCAGCACCACGCGGGCGTCCGTCTCGGATACCAGCGTGTCGACGAACGCCATGCCCATGGCGCCCGCGCCGACCACCAGGTAGTCGGCCTCGATGGTGTGCATACGCCTGAAGGCTAGCGCGCTCAGCCGATGTCGGCCGCCGCGGCGCGGAGGTCATCGAGGGCCTTGAGGGCCAATTCGGCGAGGTCCTGGTCGTCGTCCCCGGCAAGCCATTCGGCGTAGGCCTCCTTGAACGCGAGCACGCCCAGCTCGGCGGCCAGGGCCGCGACCCTCTTCGGCACGCCCCGCGCGCGCAACGCGTCGGCCGTGGCCGCGGCGAGGCCGACCTGTTTGAGCGCGTCGCGCTCCTGCAGCTCGGTGCTGCTGGCGATGACGGCCTGCAGCCGGGGACCCAGCTCGCGATTGAACGGCGCCAACGGTCCGGCCGCCCGCTGTAGCCCGGCGGCGACCGCGGCGAGCGGGCTTGCATTCGGGGGCGCCGAGGCGATGCCCTCGGTCAGCAGTCGCGCGAGGGTCTCCTGGCCGGCCGCCAGCACCTCGCGCTTGTCGGGGAAGTACCGGAAGAAGGTGCTTTTCGTCAGGCCGGCCCGATCGGCGATCTCGGCGACGGTGGTCCGGTCGTAACCCTGATCGGAGAACAGCTGCAGGGCGGCGGCGACCAGCCGCGCGCGCGCATCCGGTTCCCAACGGGGCATCCGGTCATCGTAGCGATGCGACATTTGTCCCATCACTCTGCTAGCGTGATGAGACATAAGTCCCATCACTCGAGGAGATGCTCATGCGCGTGTTCGTCACCGGCGCCACCGGCGGGATCGGTTCGGCTGTCGTGCCCGAGCTCATCGGCGCGGGCCACGAGGTCTTGGCGTTGGCGCGCTCCGACGCGTCGGCCCGGGCCGCCCGAGCCCTGGGAGCCGACGTGCTGCCCGGCGATCTTGATGACCCGGACAGCCTGCGCACGGGCGCCAAGGAGTCCGACGGGGTCGTTCACCTCGCCTTCCTGCACTTCGACGATTTCGAGAAGGCGGTCGCCCAGGAAGCCGGCGCGGTCGACGCGTTCGGCGCCGCGCTCGACGGGACCGGCAAGCCGTTCGTGATGGCGTCGGGCACGCCCCCCGTCCCGGGTCGCGCCTCCACCGAGCGGGATGCGCCACCGACGGAGGGCCCGATCGGCGGGCGTGCCCAAAACGCGCACGCCGCCCTGGAACTGGCCGCCCGAGGCGTCCGTTCGGCGGTGGTCCGCCTCCCCCGCTCCGTCCATCGGGCCGGCGGCCCCTGCGGTTTCGCCTCCCTGCTCGTCGAGGCCGCCCGACGAACCGGGGTGTCCGGATACGTCGGCGACGGCGTGCGCCACCGTCCCCGGAGTGGCCTCCTCGAGGACCAGGCGGAACAGGCGGGCGGCGTCGAGGACGTGCACGGCGGGCCAGCGCTGGGTGCCGTCGCCGACGTATCCGGACACCCCGGTTCGTCGGGCGGCCTCGACGAGCAGGGAGGCGAAACCGCAGGGGCCGC
>NZ_LZJJ01000372.1:0-5430 GCF_001667625.1 Mycobacterium sp. E1715 | reverse complement strand
GTGCACTCGGCGGTGAGCCTGACCACCCGCGTCTCGTCGATCACCGTGCAGGAGATCTTCGACTACGGAAACTATGACGACGCCGAGTTCACCGGTGCCGCAATGGGCTTCGGTTCGGCACCGGACGACGACTCGCCGATGATGTTCCTGCCCGGGGTGATCGTGTCGATGTGGGGAGGCCAGGTCCGCAGCCTGGCAGACAACCTCGACATCGAACTCGACGACGTGCGCCAGCGCGTCGAACCCTGGTACACGCCAGAACGAATCGAATGCACAATGATGACGGTGGAGCCCGGCCGAATGGCCGCCGTGCGCTTCGCCACCGAGGGCGTGCGCGCGGGGAGGCCGGTGATCACCCTCGAGCACGTCACCCGGCTCACCCGAGCCGCGGCGCCCGACTGGGAGTTTCCCCCCGATGGGCATACCGGTGTGCACCGCGTCGTCGTCGAGGGTGAGCCGCGGGTGGAGATCAACACCCACGTTTCGCATCCCGTCTTGGATTCCACTGATGCCGGCTGCATTTCGACGGCGGCCCGCGTCGTCAATGCGATCGACTGGGTATGCCGCGCGCCGCAGGGGCTCATCGGCGTGGAGGACATCCCGCTGTCCGCCACGATGCGCGGTGTGATGTGGGACGAGCGGTAGGGCCTAGAGCGGCCAGCTGTTCGGCCCGATCTCGTAGCGCAGCGCGGCGGCCGGAGGCAACGACTGTCGTTCGTTGACCGAAATCGCATCGACGACGAGTGCGACGTAGCGTCGCCAGCCGTCGCTACCCGCATCCATCGTCGACAGCACGCTGAAGAGCATCGCGATCAGGCGGGGTAGGTCGTCGCTGACCAGGTCGGCGCGGATGCTGCCGGCTCGCTGACCCTCGAGGGCCAGCTCGGCGAGCGCGACGTTGAGCGAAACCGAGATGTCGGACGTGAGCGCCCCGGCCCGGCGCGCAGCGGTCAGCAGGTTGTGTTCGCGGGCCCCCAACGAGATTGCCGCTTCGATCAGTTGGGTGAGACCGCGCAGCGCGTCATCGGCACGGCGGACGGTCTCGATCACCGGCGTGAGATCCTCCGCGATGCTCTGATCCAGGGCGGCCCGCACCAGGTCGGCCTTCGTCGGGAACCTGCGGTAGAGGGTTCGCTCACCGACGCCGGCGCGCCGGGCGACGGCCTCCACGGGCGCATCCGGCCCCAGCTCGCCATAGACGTCTCGTGCCGCGCGCAGAATGCGCTCGACGTTGCGCGCCGCGTCCGCCCGCAACGGTCGATCCTCAACCGCGGTCATCCCGACAGCCTAACTGACGGTTGACTGCCAACTAGCCTGGCTTTACGCTCTAACAACTGGCAGATACCTGACACTTAATCAGAAACACGGTTCATGGCAATATCTTTCGATGCGTCGGATCCCTGCTCCGACGCGAATCTTCCTGTGCTGCCCGCCCCGCGGCCGGCGCATTGCCCGCTCGCAGCTCCGCCCGAGTTCGACGAATGGCGCAAACAGCCCGGCCTGCGGCGGGCGATGTTCCAGGGCAGCCCGGTTTGGGTGGTCAGCCGCTACCACGACATCAGGGCGGCGCTGGTCGATCCGCGCTTGTCCGCGAAGACCATTCCGGACTCCATCCTGCCGACGGACGCCGACAACAAGGTCGCGGTGATGTTCGCACGGATCGACGACCCCGAGCATCATCGGTTGCGGCGCATGATGACGAGCAACTTCACCTTTCGGCGTTGCGAAGCGATGCGGCCGCACATCCAGGAATGGGTCGACCACTATCTCGGCCAGATGATCGAGCACGGCGCACCCGCCGATCTGGTGCGCGAATTCGCCTTGCCGGTGCCGTCGATGGTGATCGCACTGCTGCTGGGGGTGCCGCCCGAAGACCTCGAACTCTTCCAGCACAACACCACCAAGGGGCTTGACCAGAAATCGACCGACGAGGAAAAGGGCCAGGCGTTCGGGGCCATGTACGCCTACATCGAGGAGTTGGTGCAACGCAAGGCGCGCGAACCCGGCGACGACTTGATCAGCCGCCTGCTCACCGAATACGTCGCGACGGGCCAACTCGATCACACCACCACGGCCATGAACAGCGTGATCATGATGCAGGCCGGCCACGAAACCACCGCCAACATGATCTCGCTGGGAACGGTTGCGCTGCTGGAACATCCCGACGTGTTCGAGCGGCTCGGACAGACCGAAGCCCCGGCCGTCATCGCCAACACCGTCGAAGAGCTGATGCGCTACCTCACCATCGTGCACAGCCAGGTCGATCGCGTGGCGACCGAAGATCTGACCATCGGCGGTCAGCTGATTCGCGCGGGGGAGTACGTCATGATGAATCTGCTCGCCGGGAACTGGGACGCCGAGTTCGTAAACAATCCCGAATCTTTCGACGTCGACCGAAACACCCGCGGGCACTTGGGCTTCGGCTACGGGGTGCATCAATGCATCGGAGCCAACCTGGCCCGGGTCGAGATGCAGGTCGCATTCGCCACGCTGGCGCGCCGCTTACCCGGGCTCAAACTTGCGGTATCCCCGGCGGAACTGAGGTTCAAAGACGCCAACATTTATGGCATGAAAGAACTTCCGGTCAGTTGGTGAACATGGCCACCGCGCTGCGATTCGACGGGCAGGTCGCCGTGATCACCGGTGCGGGCGCCGGCCTGGGCAGGCAGTACGCGCTGTTGCTTGCATCGCGTGGCGCGCGCGTCTTGGTCAACGACATCGGCGGCTCGGTGACGGGGGACGGATCCAACGCCGCAGTGGCGGGCGCCGTCGTCGACGAGATTTGCCGGCTCGGTGGTGAGGCCGCCGCCGACAACAACAGCGTGACGAGTCCCGAAGGCGCGGAAGCCATCATCGACACTGCCCTGCGCACCTGGGGGCGGGTGGACATCCTGATCAACAACGCGGGCATCGTCGGCGACGCGCCGTTCGAAGACATGACCGCCGACCGGCTCCGACCCCTGCTGGATGTCCACTTGAACGGTGCGTTCTATGTGACGCGGCCCGCGTGGCGGGCCATGCGCGAACGGCGGTACGGCCGGGTGCTCAACACCTGCTCGGCCGCGGGAATCCTTGGCGCCGAGCGCATGAGCAACTACGGCGCGGCGAAAACCGGGTTGATCGGGTTCACCCGGGTGCTGGCCGCCGAGGGCGCCGAGCGCGGCATCAAGGTCAACGCCATCGCGCCGATCGCCTACACCCGGATGCTGACGCACTCGCTCGACGGGGCGGGTCAACAGGATGACCCCGCGTCGCAGGCGGTGATGAACGACCTTGTGGGCCAATACCTTCAGAAGCTGGACGCGGCGCAGGTCGCCCCGGTGGCGGCCTTCCTGACCCACCGCGATTGCCCGGTGTCCGGGGAAATCTACACGGTGGGGGCCGGACACGTCGCGCGCTTCTTCATCGGCCGGACAAGGGGCTTCTACGACCCGGGGTTGTCGATCGAAGGTGTGCGTGACCATTTCGATGAGATCCGCGACGAAGCCGGCTACACGGTTCCGCGAGGGCCCGCGGACGAGATGGCCGAGCTGTTCGCGACGATCATGAACAGCTGAACGCCGTGCCGACACCGTCCGGCGCCGGCCCCGGCTTCAGGCAGCCGAACGGCTCGATGCCCGCGGGACCCAGGTGTGCGGCGGATTGGTGGGCGTAGTTCACGCAGTAGAGTCCGGTTTGATCGGCCCGGCAGCGATAGTCGCCGAATGACAGCGAGTCGCCGTTGGCCAATTCCGGACCGTTGCCGTTGATGAACGGACCGGGATCGGCGCGCGACGCACCCACCTGCAGATTCACGCCGTCGAAGGTCACCCAACCGCCCTGCCAATCGCCGTACGAGGTCGCGGGCGCGGCCGGCGGATTCGTCAGGCTGACCAGACAGACCAGGGCGGCACCCGTGTGCTTGGAATCGGTCATGCAGGATGCTTTGCCGGCGACGGCCGAGAACGCGAGGTCGTTGCCGAGCGGCGTGGCCGCACCGTCGCGAATCGCATCGTGATAGCGGCCGGGGTCCGCGGGATGGCCGGCCTCGATCCACGCGATGACGTCGGAGATCGAGGCTCCAGCCGCCGGCGCCGCCGAGGGGGCCGGCCCTTTGCCCCCGGAGGGGGTGGAAGAAGCGCTTCTCGACGTTGGCGTTTGCTGAGACTGGCCGCCGACCGTGTGCGAGCAGCCGGCGATCAGTAACGACGCTGCAAACAGCGCGACGATCCGCATCCAGTCAGGCTAAACCGCCGTGGCCGCGAATAAGGCGCTGCGCGCGCGTTACGCCCGTCATGTCGGCTAACGTCGGGTTATGCATCAGCGCACCGTCCGCGCACGCACGACCATCGGCACCGTGGAGGGTTTCACCCGCGACGGCGTCCACCGCTGGCGATCCATCCCCTACGCCCGGCCGCCGGTCGGGCCGCTGCGCTTGCGGGCACCCCGGCCGGCGCAACCGTGGTCGGGTGTGCGGCACTGCCACGGCTTCGCCAACTGCGCACCCCAGCAGCGCCGCTACACCATGCTCGGCTGGTCCGGTCTTGGAGGCCGTTATCAGCCGATGGGGGAGGACTGCCTGACCCTCAACGTCGTCACTCCCGAGGGGCCCGCCGAACAGCCGCTTCCCGTGATGGTCTTCATCCACGGCGGCGGCTACATCCTGGGTAGCTCGGCGACGCCGCTCTACGACGGTGCGGCGCTCGCGCGCCGCGGCTGCGTGTACGTGTCGGTGAATTACCGCCTGGGCGCGTTGGGATGCCTGGACCTGTCGTCCCTTTCGACCCCGGACATCCCCATCGACAGCAATTTGTTCCTGCGCGATCTGGTGCTGGCGTTGCGCTGGGTGAAGGACAACATCTCCGCGTTCGGCGGAGATCCGGACAACGTCACCATCTTCGGGGAGAGCGCCGGCGCGCACATCACCGCCACCCTGTTGGCGGTGCCCGCCGCCGAAGGGCTGTTCGCGCGGGCGATTTCGGAGAGCCCGGCCGCCGGCATGGTCCGGTCGCGCGAGACCGCGGCGGAATTCGCGACGCGCTTCGCCGAGCTGCTGGGCGCGCGCCCGGAAAACGCCGCCGAGGTGTTGATGCGGGCGTCGCCGGCGCAACTCGTGGACGCTCAACACCGGCTGATCGACCAGGGCATGGAGGACAGGCTGGGCGCCTTTCCGATCGGCCCCGTCGCCGGTGACGATGTCGTGCCCACCGATCCGGTCGAGGCGATGCGCGGGGGCCGGGCCCATCGGGTGCCGCTCATCGTCGGCACCAACGCGGAAGAGGGTCGGCTGTTCACCCGCTTCCTCAAGATGCTGCCGACCAATCAAGCCATGATCGAGGAGTTGCTGGCCGACACGGAACCTGCTGCACGCGAACGCATTACCGCCGCATATCCGGATTACCCCGCGCCATCGGCGTGCATCCAGCTTGGTGGCGATTTCGCGTTCGGGTC
>NZ_LZJJ01000371.1:0-11289 GCF_001667625.1 Mycobacterium sp. E1715 | reverse complement strand
TCACCGTAGGGGAGTGATCATGCAAGGGGATCCGGATGTTTTGCGCTTGCTCAACGAGCAGTTGACCGGCGAGCTCACCGCGATCAACCAATACTTCCTGCACTCCAAGATGCAGGACAACTGGGGCTTCACCGAGCTCGCCGAGCACACCCGGGCCGAGTCCTTCGACGAGATGCGGCACGCCGAGGCGATCACCGACCGCATCCTGCTGCTCGACGGGTTGCCCAATTACCAGCGGCTGTTCTCGCTGCGCATCGGTCAGACGCTGCGCGAGCAGTTCGAGGCCGACCTGGCCATCGAATACGAGGTGATGGACCGGCTCAAGCCCGGCATCATCATGTGCCGCGAGAAGCAGGACACCACGAGCGCCAACCTGCTGGAAGAGATCGTCGCGGACGAGGAAAAGCACATCGACTACCTCGAAACCCAGCTGGAGCTGATGGACAAGCTCGGCGTGGAGCTCTACTCCGCGCAGTGCGTTTCGCGGCCGCCGAGCTAGCACAGCCCACGCCTTCGCGGGTTTTGGTTGCCACGGGTTGACCGTGGGCACTCACTACCATCGAAATCCGTGGGAAGGCGGGCATGACGAGGGCGACACCAGCGGCGGCTCCGGCCGGCCGCGCTTCGGACTCCGGCCCCGCGGACGTCGCGGTCGACCCGCAGCGGCGCAATTTCATCTTCGTGGCGATCCTGCTCGGCATGCTGATGGCCGCGCTGGACCAGACGATCGTGGCGACCGCGTTGCCCACTATCGTCGCCAATCTTGGTGGCGCAGGCCATCAATCGTGGGTTGTCACCAGCTACCTGCTCGCCTCGACCATCATCACCGCCCTCGTCGGCAAGTTCGGTGACCTGTTCGGCCGCAAGCGGGTGTTCCAGGCGGCCGTCGTGTTCTTCGTCGCCGGGTCGGTGCTGTGTGGGCTCTCGAGCTCGATGGGCATGCTGGTCGCGTCGCGGGCGCTGCAGGGCATCGGCGGCGGAGGGCTGATGGTGACCGCCATGGCGCTGATCGGCGAGGTGATCCCGCTGCGGGACCGCGGCCGCTACCAGGGTGCGATGGGCGCCGTGTTCGGCGTCACCACCGTGATCGGTCCCTTGCTCGGCGGCTACTTCACCGACCACTTCACCTGGCGCTGGGCGTTCTGGATCAACGTGCCGATCTCGGTCGTGGTCTTCTTCGTGGCGGCCGCCGCCATCCCGCCGCTGTCCGAGCGCACCAAACCGGTCATCGACTACACCGGCATCCTCTTGGTCGGGCTCGGCGCCGCCGGGCTGACGCTGGCCACCAGCTGGGGCGGGACCACGTACCCGTGGGGATCGCCGACGATCATCGGCCTGTTCGCCGGCTCGGTGGTCGCGTTGTGCCTCTTCGCCTGGGTGGAAAGCCGCGCGGCCGCGCCGATCCTGCCGACCCGGTTGTTCGGCAGCCCGGTGTTCACGGTGTGCTGCGTCCTGTCCTTCGTGGTCGGCTTCGCGATGCTGGGCGCCCTGACGTTCCTGCCGACGTACATGCAGTTCGTCGACGGCGTCTCGGCCACGACGTCGGGCCTGCGCACGCTGCCGATGGTGATCGGGATGCTGACCACCTCGATGGGCAGTGGCGTCATCGTCGGCCGCACGGGCCGGTACAAAGTCTTTCCCGTCGCCGGCACCGCCGTCATGGCGGTGGCGTTCTTCCTGATGTCGCGGATGGACCCGTCGACATCGGTGTTGGTTCAATCGCTATTCCTCGTCATCCTCGGCGCCGGGATCGATTGTGCTGTCGTGCATTTCCCGCAGAGGCACCTGGCGCAGAAACAACGCCAGGACGAACCCCACCAGTGCGACCGGAACCGCCCATCCGAACACGTGGGTGAGCGACTCGGAGTAGGCGGCGACGATCGGAGCGGCCATCTTCGGTTCGCTGTTCACGAACTTTCTGCACAGCCGGATCGGCCCGGCTATGGCGGCCGGCCACGCGCCGGCGGCGGCCGCCGCGTCTCCGGAGGCGCTGCACCGGCTGCCCCGAGAGGAGGCCGCTCCGATCGTCGCCGCCTACTCCGAGTCGCTCACCCACGTGTTCGGATGGGCGGTTCCGGTCGCACTGGTGGGGTTCGTCCTGGCGTTGTTTCTGCGCCAGGTGCCTCTGCGGGAAATGCACGACAGCACAATCGATCTCGGCGACGCGTTCGGCATGCCCAGCACCGAGACCCCGGATCAGATGCTGGAGGGCGCGGTCGAGCGCATGCTGCGCGGCGTGCCCGGCATGCGATTGCGCAGCATCGCCATGCGACCCGACTGCCGGCTCGACGTGGCCGGACTGTGGGGCGTCCTGCGCATCAACCGCTACGGACAGATGTATGGCACGGCCCGGCTCACCGACATCGCCGACTACCTGCGGATACCGTTCGAGGTTCTGGAGCCCACTTTCTCGCGGCTGATCGCCACGGGGTACGCCCGCGGCGACGGCGACCAGATGTGGCTGACACCCGCGGGCGCCCAGCAGGTGGACTACGTGCACTCCCTGCTCGTGGCCTGGCTGGTCGACAAGCTCGCCCGGTCACCCGGATTCGACGGGCGACCGGATCGTCGCGTGGTCGAGGCGGCGCTGAACCGGGTCGCGGGCCGCGTTCTCGCGCAACGGGACTGGAGCGACGACCGTCCCACCACGAAGATCCCGGCGACCACACCCTGAAACGGGCGGTGCGGGCGTACCATCACGCCATGAGCCGAATCGGAACATTTGCTGACGACGACCTGGCCGGCTGGTTCGTGAAGTCCCCCGACATCGGCGGTGCCCTCGGCGGCTTCAGCAACGCGGTCTACACCAAGAACCGGTTGCCGCTGCGCACCCGCGAATTGGCGCGCGCCGTGATCGCGCACCGTAACGAGTGCGTCGTGTGCGTCAACACCCGCGACGAGGACGGGCCCGCCGCCGGCGTCGACGAGGAGCTGTACGACCACGCACAGGAGTGGCGCACCTGGCCCGGCTATAGCGAGCAGGAACGGCTGGCGGCCGAATTCGCGGACCGCTTCGCCAGCGATCACACGGGTCTGCGCGACGACGAGGACTTCTGGAGCCGTTGCTCCGAGCACTTCTCCGACGAATTGCTGGCCGATCTCGCGCTCTCGTGCGCCCTGTGGGTCGGCATGGGTCGCGTCCTGCGGACCCTCGACATCGGCCAAGCCTGCAAGCTGACGATCCCCAGCCGCGCCTGACCACCACGACACATAAACGTCTGCGAGGACACGCCGCTAGACGCCTCAACGGTTTATGTCTCGCGGGCACAAACCGCGACACCGGTGCGTTGCCGTAGCCGTGAAGATTCGCTTCGGCGTCGGGTTGGGCTCGGACACCGCCCCGGACCAGCTGGCCCCCATCGTTGATCACCTGGAGGCCAACGGCGTGGATTCCCTGTGGTTCTCCGAGCTGGTGTACTCCCCGGCGGTCGACCCGGTGGTCGGGATGGCGTACGCACTGGCCAGGACGACCCGGCTGAAGGTCGGCACCTCGGTGGCCGTCTTGCCCGGACGGCACCCGGTGCTGGTCGCCAAGCAGCTGGCGTCGCTGTCGGCCGTCGCACCGAAGCGGGTCCTTCCCGTCTTCGGTCTGCGGTCGGCGATTCCCGCCGAGCGGGAGGTGTTCGTGGTCCCCGACGGCGAGCGCGCCGCGGTGTTCGACGAGTCGCTGAGGGTGCTGCGTTCGGCGCTGACCGAGGACTCGGCGAGCTACGACGGCCGGTACTTCACCGTCAGCGGGGCCGCCGTCATGCCCAGACCGCAGCCCCCGCTGGACATCTGGCTCGGCGGCTCGGCGCCGGCGGCGTACCGGCGCATCGGCGCGCTTGCCGACGGCTGGCTGGGCAGTTTCCTGACACCGGCGGAGGCGCGGACCGGCCGCGAGGCGATCCAACACGCCGCGGCGCAGGCGGGCAGGCAGATCGAGCCCGATCACTTCGGGATCTCGCTGGCCATCGTGGACGGGGTGGACGGCGAGCTGCCCGCGACGCTGGCCGCGGCGGCCCGCAGCCGTCGCCCGGACGTCGACCCCGCGGATTTGATCGCCGTCGGATGGGATCGGCTGCACCGGCAGCTGGACGCTTACATCGACGCGGGTCTGACGAAATTCGTCATCCGGCCCGCCGGCGGGGCGCCGCTGGACGGGTTCCTCGACCGGTTCGTCACGGAGCTGACCGCCCGCCAGAACTGAATTCGCGAGCCCCCGCCTCTCGCCCCCTGCACAATGACTGCCATGACCGGCACACCGCTTGCCGCCGCGGCCATCGCCCAGCTGGAATCCGAGGGCGTCGACACCGTCATCGGGACCGTCGTGAATCCCGCCGGGCTGACCCTGGCCAAGACCGTCCCGATCCGGCGGACCAACACCTTCGCCGATCCCGGCCTCGGGGCCAGCCCCTCGTGGCACGCTTTCGCGATCGATCAGAGCGGCATCGCCTTCACCCCCGATGTCGGCGTGATCGGGGACCAGCGACTCCGCATCGACCTGTCCGCCCTGCGCATCGTCGGCGACGGCCTCGCGTGGGCGCCCGCCGCATTCTTCTCCCAGGACGGAACACCCGTCCCCGCCTGCGCCCGCGGCACGCTGAGCCGGGTGGAAGCCGCGCTCGCCGAAGCCGGAGTCGAGGCGCTGATCGGGCACGAGGTCGAATTCCTGTTGGTGGGGCCCGACGGTGACCGCCTGCCGTCGACGCTGTGGGCGCAGTACGGTCTTGCGGGCGTCCTGGAGCATGAGGCGTTCGTCCGCGACGTCACCCGGTCGGCCGGCGCGGCGGGCATCGCGATCGAGCAGTTCCACCCCGAATACGGAGCCAACCAATTCGAGCTGTCGGTGGCGCCGCAGTCGCCGGTGGCCGCCGCCGACCAGCTGGTGCTGCTGCGGCTCATCGTCGGGCGGGTGGCCCGCCGTCACGGGCTGCGCATCAGCCTGTCGCCGGCGCCCTTCGCCAACGGTGTGGGCTCCGGTGCTCACCAACACTTTTCGCTGACAATGCCGGACGGACCGCTGTTCTCGGACGGCGCGGGCGCCCGGGGCACGACGGCCGTCGGGGAGCACGCGGTGGCCGGGGTGGTCCGCGGGCTGCCGGAGGCGCAGGGCTTGCTGTGCGGGTCGATCGTGTCCGGCCTGCGCATGCACCCCGGCAACTGGGCCGGCGCGTACGCGTGTTGGGGAACCGAAAACCGCGAGGCCGCGGTGCGATTCATCACCGGTGGGCCGGGCAATCCACGCGGCGGAAACGTCGAAGTGAAGATCGTCGATCCCTCAGCGAACCCGTACCTGGCGTCGGCGGCGATCCTGGGGCTGGCGCTGGACGGGATTGAACGCCAAGCACCGCTGCCCCCGGAGGTCACGATCGACCCGGCGGACCTCGCCGCTTCCGAGCGGGAGCGCGACGGCATCGTGAGCCTTGACCGTAACCAGGCGGAAGTGATTGCCGCACTGGATGATTCGAAGCTGATACGGGGCATCCTGGGCGATGACGCGGTCGACATGGTGGTCGCCGTCCGCACGCTCGAGCAGGAGCGGTACGGCAACCTGGACCCCGAGCAACTGGCGGAGAAGTTCCGCATGGCCTGGAGCCTGTGACGGGCTTCCATGGCTTCCAACCCGCACGCGCTGGCCGAGCACATCGACGTAGTGACCCTCATCGACCAGCACGTCCACGGTTGCTGGACGACCGCCGGGGATCGCCATCGCTTCGAAAACGCGCTCAACGAGGCCAACACCGAACCGCTCGTGGGCTCGGGATTCGACACCCAACTCGGCTTCGCCGTGCGTGCCCACTGCGGCCCTGTCCTCGGGCTCCCGAAACACGCTGACCCGCAATCGTATTGGGAGCGTCGCGGCGAGTTCGGCGAGGCGGAGCTGGCTCGCATGTTCCTGCCGGCCGCCGGGGTGAGCGATTGGCTGGTGGACACCGGGATCGGCGCGGACACCGCCGGCCACGCCGACATGGCCGAGTTGTCCGGCAACCGCGCGCACGAGGTGATCCGCCTCGAGCAGGTCGCCGAGCAGGCCGCGCAGGCGCCCGGCGACTACGCGTCAGCTTTCGAGGACATCCTGCACCGGCGCGCGGCGACGGCCGTCGGCACCAAGTCGATCCTGGCCTACCGGGGCGGGTTCGACGGCGACCTGAGCGAGCCGCAGCCCGCGCAGGTGGCCGAGGCGGCCGACCGGTGGCGCGACCGCGGCGGCACCCGGGTACAGGACCGGGTGCTGTTGCGGTTCGGGCTGCATCAGGCGCTGCGGCTGGGCAAGCCCCTGCAATTCCATGTCGGCCTCGGCGACCGGGACTGCGATCTGCACAAGACCAACCCGTTGCTGCTGCTCGACTTCCTGCGGCAGTCAGCGAACACCCCGATCGTGCTGTTGCATTGCTATCCCTACGAGCGCGAGGCCGGGTACCTGGCGCAGGCCTTCAACAACGTATATGTCGACGGCGGGTTGAGCGTGAACCAGCTCGGGGCGCGGGCGCCGGCCTTCATCGCGCGGCTGCTGGAGCTGGCCCCCTTCGGCAAGGTCCTCTACTCGTCGGACGGGTTCGGCCCCGCCGAGCTCCATTTCCTCGGTGCGGCCCTGTGGCGCAGGGCAATTCATCGGGTGTTGCGCGGTTTCGTCGTCGACGACGACTGGAGCGAGGCCGACGCCATCCGGGTGGTCGACCTGATCGCCCACGGCAACGCCGCCGGGCTTTACCGCGTTTGACCCCCGGTGACACCGGGGTATACGGGCGATTATGGCGACCGCGAGGGGCGTCTTGGAGTGGGCCCGGGACAAGGTCGTGTCGTGGGTGCCCAAAGCCGACCTCGACCAGCGGGACCCCGACTACATCCGCGATCAGCTGCCGGGGACCTGGCTGCTGGCGTCGTTCTACTTCCGGGCGGACGTGCGGGGCCTGGATCGCATCCCGGCCGAGGGGCCGGTGCTGTTGGTGGGCAACCATAGCGGCGGCAACGTGCCACCCGACACCTTCGTCTTCACGCTGGCGTTCTGCTCCTACTTCGGCGTCGAGCGGCCCTTCTACCAGTTGGCCCACAACCTCGTCGTCTCCGCTCCGCCGCTGGGCTGGTTGCGCAAGTTCGGCACCGTGGCCGCGAACCCCGAGAACGCCCGTCTCGCACTGGATTCCGGTGCCGCCCTGCTGGTCTACCCCGGCGGCGACTACGAGGTGTTCCGGCCCTCATGGGAGCGCCACAAGGTCGACTTCGGCGGCCGCATGGGCTACGTGCGGCTGGCCCGTGAGGCCGGGGTGCCGATCGTGCCCGTCGCCAGCGTCGGCGGGCAGGAGAGCGCGTTGTTCCTCAACCGCGGGCAGTGGCTGGCCAAGTTGCTGATGGCCGACAAGCTGCTCCGCCTCAAGAGCGTCCCGATATCGCTGGCACTGCCCTGGGGCCTGAACATCAGCGACCTGGCGGGCCACATCCCGTTGCCCACCAAGATCGTGATCGAGGTCCAGGACCCGATCGAGGTCGACGGGGACGACCAGGCGGTGCACGACAAGGTGATGGCCAGCCTGCAGGGCGGGGTCGACCGACTGGCGGCCGAACGGCGATTCCCGGTGATCGGCTGATGCGCGTCGAACGCCGCTGCGTCATCAACGCCGACCGCGACGCGGTCTGGAAGATCGTCAGCGACCCGGATTGCTACCCGTCGTTCATGACGAGCCTGGAACGCTGGGAGTCGTCCAACGACAAGCCGGCCGGCGTCGGCGCCCGCTACACCGTCCACTGGAAGATCGGCTCCGTACCCGTGGGCGGCCTCATCGAGGTGGTCGAATTCGACGAGGGCCGGGACCTGGCCTGGGTGGGCATCACCGGGGTCACGCTGCGCGGGCGGATCCGGCTGCGCGACCGCGGCGACGGCGGCACGAAGGTCACGTTCCGGCTCTCGTATCAGGCGCCGGGGGGCATCGTGGGTTACATCGCCGACCGGATCGCCGTCGGCCAGGTGGGACGCAATCTCGCCGAAACGCTGAAACGCCTGCGGAAGCTGGCCGAGTCGTAGCCATTTTTCCAATTTGGCATGTAATCAATCGCCGCGCGGCATACGCTCCGATCGACGAATCGGGCAACGTCACCAAACGCATCGAAGGGGAAAGGTTTGGGGGGATGTTGCTCCGAGCAACTCTTGTCGCCGCGGCCATCGCGGCCGCCGCCGGTGGTATGGCAGCACCGGCCAACTCGTCGCCCGGTTGTTATATCGCCAGTTCCGGCGACTGCGTGCCCTATCCGCAGCAGGGCCCGTCGCAGCCCCCTGGCGCCACCGCGCAATGCGCGGACGGCAGCTGGTCGTTCAGCCAGCATCCGCATTCGGGGGGCACGTGCCACGGACACGGGGGAGTACAGCAGTACTTGTAGCGGTCCGGCGCCGGGATGGTCGACGTACGAGGGGTGACCATCCCGGCGGTTCGGGCCGGTATCGCCGAACACGTTGCAGTGCAGAGGAATTAGCTAGGCGACCGAGATCGCCGAGCCGGCCGGGCATAGGTGTCGATGGCACCGCGGACCCGACGCTACGCGCGGCCGCGTGAGCGTCTCGGGCACCGTAGGCCGATCAGAGGTCTCCGCGTTTCGCACGTTACTGAGCGCGTCCGGATGGGCCTCGCCGCGGGCTAGAGCCACTATCGCGACAATCACCGCTATCGCCGCCGCCGCCAGGACGATCATGCCCACGCCATCGGCGTTGAGGGTCTCGCCGAGCACCACGATGCCCAGAACCGATGCCACCGCTGGTTTGGCCACAGTCACCGACGGCATCGAGGCGGTCAGCGCACCAGCGCGAAACGAAGACTGCTGAAAGATCATCCCTGCCAACGCCGCCAGTATCCAGACATAGAATTCCGGCGCGCACAGCAGCGCCCCGAAACCGTGTCCGGCCGCCGCGACGACGGCTTTGGTCAGCACCGCGAACAGGGCCAGCGACGAACCGGCCACCACCGCCAGCAGTACAGCCGCGCGGGGACCGGGCCAAATGCGCGCACCCAGGACACAGAGCACCAGTAGCGGACCCAACACCAGGGCCACCACAGTCCAGGTTGTCAGCGACCCCTGCGTCTGCCCGGCCTTCGGGTCGCCAACCGTGACGGCCACCGCCAAAGCGACGGCGAGCACCATCGCCCACATCCACTGCCGGCGGGTCACCCGCTGACGGGTCAGCCGCGCATTGACCGGCAGGGCAAATAGCAGCGCCGTCACCTGTAGCGCCGTCACCAACATCACCGACCCGACAGCTAGCGCGGCGGCTTGCAGGCTGTAGTTGGCAACGGCTCCACCGCCGCCGAGCCACCACCGGGCGTCGCGCAACGACATGCGGAACAACTCCCAGTGGCCGACTGGCCCGTCGGTGACCTCGTGCGCGGACCGTTGACGGCTCACCGCGCCGATCGCGGATGCCAGCGCGGCGCACAGGGCGAGCACGACGGCGATCTCCGACTTCAACATGGGACCTCCTCAAGGTTCCGAGATCGCTTCGGGCTAGACCCCGAAGTAGACGCCGTACCTGCTCGTCGCGAGCGCTTTCAACAGCCACAGGACCAATCCGGTGCCCGCCAGGGTGCCCCCAGTCACCGCCACGATGAAGGCGGCCCGGAAGCTTTTGAAGAGCGCCGACCGGAGAGGCTTCTGCTGGTCGACGGCAGGCGACGGGTGGATGTCACTGGCGGCCATGGCACTCTCCTCGTTGACTTGCGTTCGAGTCATGAAGGAAATGGTCACCGACGAAGCACCGCTTGCGGAATGACCGGGAAGCCAGATTTGGGTTGCCCCTAGGGATAGGGTTTCCTATCCATTTGGCAAGCATTCGCGTGATCGAGTGCAACCAGCGTCGGTTGACGCGCGAGCCCTGAAGTCGTCAGAGGACCACGCCCGAGATAACTGCTTTGGCGCCGCAGTCACTCGTCTCGAGTACTCGAACGCGGGTTGCCCAACCTGCCACGGCGACAACGTGGTTGGGCGCGCCGAAGCGTTTCTCAGTCTGGCTACCCAGCCCGGAACATTCCGCTTGGTCAGTTGAGGGGGAGCGCTTGTGCGCTCACACCAGGAGAGAAAGAGTGGACGAGTCGGCTAGACCAAGCTTGTCGCGTCGAAGACCCAGCTGGTGTCGGCCGTCGCGAGGTTCTCGAAGTGGTTCGGGGGAGCGAAGGCCACCAGGCTGTTCATGTCCCAATAGTCTTTCCAGACGGTGATCTTGCCGTCGGCGACCTTGTGCACGGTCACGAATCTCAGCACGCCTTGCTCACCCGTGGTGAACGTCCACGTCTCGGAGTGCTCGTACAGCACGTCGGAACCGTTGGACACCAGCACGCCGTCGTGATTCTCGTAAGCGGCCAGCGGCTCGAGGCCCATCTTCAGCCGCTTGACGATGTCTTCGGGTCCGCGCGCCGACAACGCGGGCACCGGCATGTCGACGTAGAGGCAGTCATCGGACAGGAACGTCTTGACCGCCTCCCAGTCCCGCCGCGAGAGCGCCTGCCATAGCCCGAGTACGACATCCTCGACCGAGATCATAGATACGTCTGTCATAGCGCCAATAAACTCGGTTGCCGGACGAGTGTCAACACCGTTCGTAGAGGATGAATCCGTGAGCGGGCGAGCGAAGCTCCTGATCGCGGTAGCCGTCGGCGCGCTGCTGGCCGGGAGCTGCGGAGCGATCGCGTACGGGTTCTGGGCCGTCAGCCAGGATTGCCGGGAGTGGGTAGCCGGCAACGGTTACCGGCTGGTGCACGACGACTGGTGGGCGAAGAGCCGCGGCTGCCTGGCCAGAACGCCGGCCGGTGACGCGGTCACCCACAGCGAAGGGCTGGCGAGCAAGGCGACCGGGTGGGCCTGGCAATTGGCCATTTTCGGTGCCGGCGCCCTGCCGGCGGCGGTCATCTTGGCGCGCCTGACTTTTCGTTGGCGCGCGGATCCCTAGCCGTCGACGCGAGCCATCGACAGCGCCGGTCCCAGCGCCACCGGCAGCGACGACCAGCCCCGCAGTACCCGCGTGTCGCGCCGGCTGCCCGCGCCCGCCCCGCGCGCCTCGGGGAACCGGTCGAAGAACGTGCGCAGCCCCACTTCTCCTTCGGCGCGCGCCAGCGCGGCGCCCAGGCAGAAGTGCCGGCCCCCGGAGAACGCGAGATGCCTTCCGGCGTTGGATCGTTCGATGTCGAAGCGGTGCGGATCCGCGAAGACGGACGGGTCGCGGTTGGCGGCGGCGAGATAGACGAGCACCAGGTCGCCGCGCCGAGTCTCGACATCGGGCTGACGTGGCAGCAGTACCGCAGTGTGCAGCGAGGGCTGGCCGGCTTCAGC
>NZ_LZJJ01000370.1:0-1733 GCF_001667625.1 Mycobacterium sp. E1715 | reverse complement strand
GGCGCCGCCTCGGACCGCGGGATCACCGTGACGCCCACGGCTGGCCAATTCTCCGCCGACGGGTCGGCGACCGTCGACGTTCCGATCGCGGTCGCACGGTCGGTGCCCGAGGAGTACTACATGGTCAACCTGACTTCCAGGGTCGGCGAAAGCGCCCGCACGTCAACGATTCTCGTGGTCGTGCAGGCAGGGAGCGAGTGAGCGCGCTCAGCGCCCGTTAGATCATCTCGTTCTTGGTCAGCCAGCGCATCACGGGCCAGCCGACAAACACGGGCAGCCAGCAGGTGAGCACCCGGTACAGCAGCACGGACGGCACCCCGACGGCCGCCGGAACGCCGAAGGCGGCCAGGCCACCGATCAGCGCCGCTTCGACGGCGCCGACGCCGCCGGGTGTCGGCGCGGCGGAGGCCAGTGTCCCGCCGACCATTGTGACCACGGTGACGGTGACGAACGTCGTGCCGCCGCCGAACGCTTCGACGCTGGCCCACAGCGCCAGCGCCGCGCCGAGAGTCGTTCCCGCGCAACCGAGCAGGATCAGCGCCAGTCGCCGCGGCTCGCGGGCCAGCTTCACCAGATCGCCGGTCACCTCGTTCAGCTTCGGGCGCACCTCGGTGGCCAGCCAGCGCCGCGACTTCGGCACGAACAGCAAGGTGCCGACGATGCCGAGTGCCACGCCCCCGATCAGGTACAGCATCGTGGCGCTCGGCACGAAGTGCGACAGGTGCATCGACGCGCCCGCGACCACGCTGAAGAAGATCAAGAGCAAGAGGTGCACGATCACCTGCACGGCCTGCTGCAGCGCGACCGCCGCGGTGGCTCGCATCGCCGACAGGCCGCTCTTTTGCAGATACCGGGTGGACAGCGCGAGCCCGCCGACGCCGGCTGGCGTGGTGGTCGCGGCAAAGGTGTTGGCCACCTGGACGAATGACAGCCGCCAATAGTTGACCGTCCCGTCGGTGCAGGCCCATAGGGCCGCGGCCGCGCCGAGGTACGTCAGCGCCGACACCGCCAAGCCGAGCAGCGCGTACCACCAGTTGGCGGACCTCAGCTGGGAGAAGAACGTGGGCGCGGTGCTGATGAAGGGATAGGCGACGTACACCAGCGCGCCGAAGAGCACCAGCTGGATGAGCTGGCTGCGGGTGAACCGGGTGATGGTCTCGGTCTTGATCTGGTCGGCCCCGGTCTGGCGCTTCACCTCCGCGCGGGCCGCCGAGATGACGGCGCCCGCATTCGGGACGGACCTCCGAATGAGCCGCGGCACAGCCACTTTCGTCAACCGACGCGACGCGCTCAGGATGGTGTCCCTGTCGAACGCGTCGATGGCCGCGGCCACCGCCGATTTGGGGTCATACAGGGCGGAGGTGGTCACCAGCAGCTGCGCGATGTCGGATTGCAGTTGGGCCTCGCTGGCACCGTATTCGGCGTTGTGGAAGCCACCGAAGCGCACCGTGCCCTCATCGAAGGTGATCTCGTTGGCGCGCAGGTCGCCGTGGGCGATCTGCTGGTCGTTGAGCCTGCGCAGCGACCTCCACACCCGGTCCACGGGGGTCGACTGTGCGCACCGACCGAGCGGCAGGCCGTGGGGTGGCTTGTGCGAGTACAGAATCCAGCCTCGGTCGAGGGTGGCGACGGCGATCGTCGAGGTGTTCGCCAGGTCCACCTCCCCGATGGCGATCGTCATCAGGGCGCGGTGCTCGACGGCGCGGCGCATCGAGGTCACCAGCGGCGCGGTC
>NZ_LZJJ01000369.1:0-6615 GCF_001667625.1 Mycobacterium sp. E1715 | reverse complement strand
TCATCGCCTGGCCGGCCCGGCTCCCGCTCGGGTCGGGCGCCACCATGTGGTAGCCGTCGGACGTCACCCCGGCCCCCATCAGCCGGGCCAGGATGCGCGCCCCGCGCGCCTTGGCGTGCTCCTCGGTCTCGAGCACCATCAGCGCGCCCGCCTCGCCGAACACGAAACCGTCGCGGTCCTTGTCGAACGGGCGACATGCACCGGCCGGATCCGCGTTGTTCGTCGACATCACGATCCGCATGTTCGCGAAGGCCGCGATGGGCACCGCCTCGATCCTGGTCTCGACGCCGCCGCAGATCGCGACGTCGGCCTCGCCGAACACCATCGCCTGCCAGGCCCGCGCGATGGCTTCCGAGCCCGACGCGCACGCCGACACCGGCGTCATCACACCCGCCCTGGCGTGCCGTTCCAGACCGACCGCCTGGGCGGCCGCGTCGGGCATGTACTTGCTGACGGCGAGCGGCGAGACCGCCTTCACGCCGCGCGCCCGCAGGTTGTCCAGGCTGAACACCAGTTCCTCGCCGGAACCGAAACCGGTGCCGATCGACACCAGCAGGCGGTTCGGGTCGACGTCGGGGGAGCCGGCATGGTCCCAAGCCCGCCGGTTGACGATGGCGGACATCCTCGCCAGGTAGCCGGTTCTGCGCAGCTCAGCGGGGTTGAGCTCGCTGTCGAATTCCTCCAGCAGGTGCCCGCCGATGCGGACCGGCAGGTCGAACTCCTCCACGAACGGGTCATCGAGCTCGCGGATTCCGCTCTGGCAGTCGAGGAGCAACTTCCAGGTGGTCTCCGCGTCGGTGGCCAGTGCGGTGGTCATGGCGATCCCGGTGACCACCACGTTTGGAAGTGCTTGTCCAGTAATCAGTTTCGTCATTGCTGTCGTGGATCATCCTTTCGCGACGCCGCCCCGGTCGTCGTCACGGACGCGCGTACATCGGGGCACCCTCCGGGTTCCCGTGGAAGGCGCTCGACCGAAAGCCTTCCCGTCGCGTCGGCCGTGGAATCAACCTCAAAGCCTAGCGGCAACTTGCGTTGCAGACGGGGAAGACCCCGCCGCAACGTAGCCGTACCCGCCCCGTACGCGAGCCTAATCCGGCCTCAGCTCAGGAAGGCGTTGAGTGCCGCGGCGAGGTCGGGGGACGCCGACGAGGCGAGGTTCTGGTAGCCGCCGCCGCTGAGCTGGGCGACCGCCTCCCACGTCGCGCGGTCCGGGTCACCGCCGAAGTCGATGACGTTCACCGCGATCGGTTTGGCCGGGTCGGCGCTCTTGCGGATGAAGTCCTGCAACCCGGGCCCGTCCAGGGTCTGGTCGGTGTGCGGGCCCGCGGTGATGACCAGTATCGAGTTGGTCTGGCCGACGTGGTAGTTGGTCTGCAGCTCCTGGTAGATCATGCGCAAAGTGGTGAACGACACCGCACCACCGGCCGACGAGTATTGCTTGTCCAGCGCGGCCGTCAGCGCCGCCGAGCGCGGCTGGCCGTTGACCGGGTCGCCCAGCGGCCCGCCGGGTACCTCGGAGCGGCCCTCGTGACCGTCGAACGTCCACAGGCCCACCACCGACGTGGGCGGCAGCGCCTTGATCTTGTCCTGAAGTGCGGCGATCACGTTCGCCAGCCGGGTCTTCCCGCCCTCCTGGCCGGGCATCGACTGGTCGAGCATGATGGTCGCGGCCAGCCCGCTCGACGGGGTGGCCATCGCCTCGGCAAGCGTCGTTCGCATCGCGTCGTCCCCCACCGACAGCGCGGCGGGCAGCGCCGGAAACGTGGTGACCGGGCTGCTCGGCGGCGTGACGCCGTTGACCCGGAAGCCGGCCTTGGCCAGCTTGGCGAGTTGCTCGGGCTTGTGCATGTAGCGGGCGAACTCGCTGGCGGCGGCGGACTGGTCCTGGGTCAGCCACGAGCCGCTCAGCAGGACGGTGGGGTAGTCGGCGACGGGCACCGGGCCCGACGGCAGCCAGGAGGCCAACGCGCCCTTGGCGTTTGGCGACGACTGGCCGCGCTGGAACAGCTGCTGCTCGGTGGTGATGACCGCATGCACCGGCGCGGCCGCCGCGTCGCCGGGCTTCAGCAGGGCGTTCATCGCCTCGGTCAGCGAATTGTCCGCCAGCTTGGGCTGTCCGTTCAGCACCGCGCGCACCGCGCCGGTGCCCTGGGTCGCCGGCGCGCCGGGAGGGGCCGACGCGGCCGCTATCGCCTCCCCGGCGAGGAACGCCGCGTCACCGTTGCCGTTCATCGGCACGGCCAGTCGCAGCGACCCCCAGGCCGGCAGGTTCACGCC
Source organism: Mycobacterium sp. E1715 (assembly GCF_001667625.1). Classification (NCBI taxonomy): domain Bacteria; kingdom Bacillati; phylum Actinomycetota; class Actinomycetes; order Mycobacteriales; family Mycobacteriaceae; genus Mycobacterium; species Mycobacterium sp. E1715. Next base: position 4,338 of record NZ_LZJJ01000369.1, on the reverse strand, counting down.
GGCCAATCCGTTCGGATTGGTCTGCAGCCCGGGCAGCGCCGCCCAGTTCTGGTTGGCCAGGGCCGACGCGAGTTCGGGCCGGACGGCGAGCACCACCGGCGACGTCACCAGCGAACGGCTGTCGGTGATCGTCTTCTGCGCCGTGGCCCCGGCGAGCCGCGCGGCCGAGATCGAGCTGCCGGGGACCCACAATGCCGGCTGCGCGCCGAGGTCGGCGGGCCACTTGCCGATGAAGCCGTTCAGGACCGCGTCCGAGCCCGCGGGCTTGACGCTGACTTCCACGCAGTGGTCCCCGATCGGGCCGGCCGAGGAGTTGTAGCTCTGCGCGAACTGCTGTACGGAGTCGGCGATCGACGGGTCGGCGATGACGGTGACCGTTTCCTTGCCGCCGACGCAGCGCCCGGCGGCCTGGTGCGAGCGGTTGGACAAGGCGTCGCCGAAGAAGCTCCACAGGATCACGGTGCCCACCACGACGACGACCGCGACGAGGGCCACGATGACGCCGATGCTGACTCCCCGGCGCCCGCCCTCGCTGCGGTGGCCGCCCCGCCAGTCACCGAGTCCCCGGTGCCCGCCGCGGAACAGCGACGGCGACGCGGCCGGCGGCTCCGAGGCGGGCGGGCCCGGCTGCCGCGGCGGGAACTCCGGGTACTCGTCGGCCGCGTCACCCGCGAAGTCCCCGGCGCCGTAGGGCTCGTCCTCGTCCGAGAAGTCGTCCGCGTCCGAATAGTCGTCGGCCGGGTAGTGGCCCGCGTCGGAGTAGTCCTCTCCGACGGCGTCCCGGTGACGGTCCTCCGCCTCGCCGCTTTCGTACGGTTGGTCGACGGAGTCCTCAGGGTCGGGCAAACTGTGCCTACCCATAACGGTGTCCGTCGCCTTTCCGTCGATAGATCCGACTTGTTGTCAACCCGCCGCTGATCTTAGTCACCAGCGGCATCAATGGGTGCCGAGGCCGATTAAGGCACCGGCTCAATTTGATTGCGCCGCGCGGGCCTTGGCCTCGCGCCGACGGCGGTGCAGGATCGGCTCGGTGTAGCCATTGGGCTGCTGGGTTCCCGTCAGGATCAGGTCCTGGGCGGCCAGGAATGCCAGACTGTCGTCGAAGTCGGGCGCCATCGGCTGGTAGGCCGCGTCCTTGGCGTTCTGCTCATCGACCAGCGGCGCCATCCGTTCCAGGCTGGCGCGCACGTCCTCCTCGGTGATGACACCGTGGCGCAGCCAGTTGGCCAGCAGCTGGCTCGAAATCCGCAGCGTCGCACGGTCTTCCATCAGGGCGACGTCGTGAATGTCGGGCACCTTCGAGCAGCCGACGCCCTGGGCGACCCAGCGCACCACGTAGCCGAGGATCGACTGGCAGTTGTTGTCGACCTCCTCGCGAATCTCCTCGGGAGCCCAGGCCAGTTCCTTGGCCAGCGGGATGGTCAGCAATTCCTCGATGTTGGTGCGCTTCTTGCCCGCCAGCTCCTCCTGCACGGCGCCCACGTCGACGTAGTGGTAGTGCATCGCGTGCAGCGTGGCCGCCGTCGGGGAGGGCACCCACGCGGTGGTCGCGCCCGCCTTCGGTTGGCCGATCTTCTGCTCGACCATGTCGGCCATCAGCTCGGTCATCGCCCACATGCCCTTGCCGATCTGCGCCTTGCCCTTGAAGCCGGCGGCGAGCCCGATGTCGACGTTGGCGTCCTCGTAGGCCTTGATCCACGCGGTGCTCTTCATCGCGCCCTTGCGGATCATCGGGCCGGCCTCCATCGACGTGTGGATCTCGTCGCCGGTGCGGTCCAGGAAACCGGTGTTGATGAACACGACCCGGTCGGCCGCGGCCTTGATGCAGGCCTTGAGGTTGACGGTGGTGCGCCGTTCCTCGTCCATGATGCCGACCTTCAGCGTGGCCTGCGGCAGGCCCAGCACGTCCTCGACGCGGCTGAACAGCTCGCAGGTGAAGGCGACCTCGTCGGGCCCGTGCATCTTGGGCTTGACGATGTAGATCGATCCGGTGCGGCTGTTGGCCAGCGGGCCGTTCGCGTCGCCGGTCTTGAGCCCGTGGATCGCCGTCAGGCCGGTGAACAGCGCGTCCATGATGCCCTCGAAAACCTCGTTACCATCGGCATCCACGATCGCGTCGTTGGTCATCAGGTGACCCACGTTGCGGACGAACAGCAGGCTGCGGCCGGGCAGGGTCAGCTGACCCTCACCGTCGGGCGTGGTGTAGGTGCGGTCCCGGTTGAGCACACGGGTGAAGGTCTTGCCGTCCTTGGCGACCTCCTCGGACAGGTCGCCCTTGTTCAGCCCCAGCCAGTTGCGGTAGCCGAGCACCTTGTCGTCGGCGTCGACGGCGGCCACCGAGTCCTCGAAGTCCATGATCGTGGTGACGGCCGATTCCAGCACCACGTCCTTGATGCCGGCGCGGTCGGTCTTGCCGATCGGCGATTCCGGGTCGATCAGGATCTCGATGTGCAGGCCGTGATTGACCAGTAGCACCGACCAGTCGGGGGAGCCGAGCTCGCCCGTGTAGCCGGCGAACTTCTCCGGGCTGGCCAGGTCGACGGACCCGTCGCCGGTCGCGACCTTGAGCCGGCCGTCTTCGACCGAGAGTGCGGTCGCGTCGGCCCAGGAGCCGGACTCCAGCGGCACCGCTTGGTCGAGAAAGTTGCGGGCGTAGGCGATGACCTTGTCGCCGCGGACCTTGTTGTAGCTGGTGCCCTTCTCCGCACCGTCGTCCTCTCCGATGACGTCGGTGCCGTAGAGGGCGTCGTACAGCGAGCCCCAGCGCGCGTTCGCGGCGTTCAGCGCGAAGCGGGCGTTGAGCACGGGCACCACCAGCTGCGGGCCCGCGGTCGTGGTGATCTCGTCGTCGACACCCGAGGTGGTGATCGTGAAATCCTCGGGTTCGGGCAGCAGGTAACCGATTTCGGTGATGAACTGCCGGTAGGCCTCGACATCGAAAGGCTCGATCACGCGTTGCCGGTGCCACTTGTCGATCTGGGCCTGCAGCTCGTCGCGCCGGCGCAGCAGATCCTGGTTCTTGGGGGTCAGGTCGGTGACGACTTTGTCGACTCCCGCCCAGAAGCTGTCCGGGTCGATGTCGGTGCCGGGCAGGGCCTCGTTGTTCACGAAGTCGTAGAGCACTCGGGCGACGCGCAGGTTCCCCGCCGACACGCGATCAGTCATGTTTCTCCTCCGTAATGAAGCCTCACCAAGCCGCATTGGCTCGGAGCGGCAATGCCTTCAGCCTACCGAGCAGCAGCCTGGTGAGCGTATCCGCCCGACCCGCCACACCAGGTCAAGCCGCGCTGACAGCTCCAAACCATGCCGCTGCGGCGAGCCAGGGGATCGATTTACAGCAACGCGTCGACGCGCCTGAGATCCTGCGCCCTCCAGCACTTTCTTGACTGGCAGCCGATGGAAATCATACGGGCTCGCCGCAGCCCTCCTCGGCGACCCAGTGCCCCTACGCATCACGCATGGTGCCGACGAGGTCCTCGACCAGGTCTTCCATGGCCACCATCGCGACCACCTCGCCGCCCGCGCCGGTCACCAGCGCCAGGTGGCTGTTGCTGCGGCGCATCCGCGACAACGCGTCGGCCAGCGGCAGCGACTTGGGCAGGCGCGGAAGGGGCCGCACCATCGCCAGGTCGATCACGGTCCCCGGGTCGTCACCGAGCGTCAGCATGTCCTTGATGTGCAGGTAGCCGATGAAATCACCGGTGACGTTCGCCACGGGGAACCGCGAGTAGCCGGTCTCGGCCAGGGCCCGCTCGACGGCACCGACCGTCGGGCCGGAACCCGGTGCGGCCACCGGCACGGCGTGCACATCACCGAGGGGGACCGCAACGTCGCCGACCACCCGGGTGCCGATCTGCAGGGCGCGGGTCAGCCGGGTGTGCTCCTCCGGATCCAGCAGGCCCTGCGATTCCGATTCGGCGATCATCTCGCTCAGCTCGACGGGGGACACCGTCAGCTCGAGCTCTTCCTTGGGCTCGACCCCCAGCGCGCGAACCACCACGCTGGCGCATTTGTTGTAGAACGTGATCAACGGCCGGACGGCTCGCACGTAGGCCAGGTAGGCCGGCACCAGCAACATCGCCGTGCGCTCGGGACCGGCCAGCGCGATGTTCTTCGGCACCATCTCGCCCAGCAGCACGTGCAGCGTCACGACGATCGCCAACGCGATCGCGAACGACAACGTGTGCAGCAGCGGCGGCGGGATGCTGGTCAGCCCCAGCGCCGAGCGCAGCAGGCTGGAGACCGCCGACTCGCCGATCCGCCCCAGCAGCAGCGACGCGGCGGTGACACCCAGCTGGGCCCCGGCCAGCATCGCCGGCAACTGCTCGCCGGCGCGGA
>NZ_LZJJ01000368.1:0-6138 GCF_001667625.1 Mycobacterium sp. E1715 | reverse complement strand
ATGGCCGGTGGGCCCGACTCCGGGGGCTTCACCGGTGCCGCGGGCGAACACCACCTGCACGTCCGGACACTGCGCGGCGGCGGAGGGGAGGAGGGAGCCGGTGATGGCCGACGCGCTGAGGCCGGACGCGGCTACTACTGCTGGACCGAGAAAACGAGCTATTTGACGTGCGATCATGCCGCAATTGTGCCCAGAGAAGCTTCCCGCTAAACAGGTCAAACCCGGGAAATTACTGCGAATTCACACAACACCGTCCACCCCGCGGTATCCGGGCCGAGATGGCTTGCGCGCGTCGGTCATCCGGCTGCGCGGCGCCCACCGCCGCGGGGCCCGCGCCGGCGAACGGCGCAACGGCGGGGCGAGGCGCACCGGCGAACCGCGATGTGGTCTGCTAGCTATGACGAGTCGAGTGCACGGTGAAGCCATCCGCCGATCCTCGACATCCGGCTCGAGTGGATGCAGCGGCGATGTTGAACGTGATAGTGCAGGCCCTCAACAAGGTCACGGACCACGTGGCCAATCCGGCGCGAGTATCGGATCCCGACAGGTTGCGCAGCGCCGTCACCGGTAAGACCGCGCTGGTTACCGGCGCCTCCTACGGGATCGGTGAGGCGACGGCGCGCCGGTTGGCCGCCGGGGGAGCCACCGTGCTGGCGGTCGCCCGGTCCGAGGAGCGCCTGGCCGACCTGGCGGCGTCGATCAACGCCGCGGGCGGACGCGCGATCGCGTACCCGACCGACCTCACCGACGAAGCCGCCGTCAGCGCGCTGACCAAGGAGATCACCGAGGAGCACGGCGCGCTGGACATCGTGGTCAGCAACGCCGGAAAGTCGTTGCGCCGCTCGCTGCATCACCAATACGACCGGCCGCACGACTTTCAGCGCACCATCGACATCAACTATCTCGGGCCCATCCGGCTGCTGCTGGGGCTGCTGCCGGCCATGCGCGAAAGCGGCCGCGGGCACGTCGTCAACGTGTCCAGCGTCGGCGTGCGCGTCGTGCCGGGGCCGCAGTGGGGCGCGTACCAGGCGTCGAAAGGCGCCTTCGACCGCTGGCTGCGCAGCGTCGCCCCGGAGCTGCACGCCGACGGCGTCGACGTCACCTCCGTCTACTTCGCGCTGGTGCGCACCCGGATGATCGAACCCACGCCCGTCCTGGGCCGGCTCCCGGGCATGTCGGCGGACCAAGCAGCCGACGCGATCGCCAAAGCGGTGATCGAGCGACCGCGCAGCAACGAACCGCCCTGGATGTTGCCCGCCGAGGTGGCGTCCGTGCTGTTGGCCGGCCCGGCCGAACGCGCCGCCCGGCTGTGGTACCGGCGGTTCTTTTCCGATTCCGGCGGCCCGGAGGCCCGGCGATGAGCAACGAGGGCGTGGCCGGCACCGCGGCGCGGGCGTTGCTGCGATCGCGACTGCTGACGCCGCCGTCGCCCCTGGCGACCCTGCGGGTGCTCCGCGAGGCGCGGCGGGGCGGCACCAACCCGTACACGCTGCTGGCGGTGACGGCGACCCGCTGGCCCAACCGGGCGGCGATCGTCGACGACGATGGCGCTTGGGATTACCGCGAGCTGCGGTCCGCGACCGACTCGCTGGCGCGCCGGTTGTCCCGCGACGGTGTCGGACCCGGCGACGCCGTGGGCGTCATGTGCCGCAATGGACGCGGTTTCATCGCCGGCGTCTTCGCCACCGCAATGGTGGGTGCCGACGTGGTCCTGGTCAATACGGAGTTCCGCAGCGACGCCCTGGCGTCCGCGGTGAGCGCCCACCGGATCACCGCGATGATCGCCGACCACGAGTTCGGCGAGCGGGTCCGCGCCGCCGACGAATCAGTCACCCTGATCGACCCGGCGACGGCCACCACGGAGGAGGGCGACGAGCGGCCCGACGTGGCCGCACCGGGCCGGATCATCCTGCTCACGTCCGGCACCACCGGCACCCCCAAGGGGGTGCCCCGCTCGCCGCAGCTGCGTTCGGCGGTGGGCGTGTGGGTGACGATCCTCGACCGCACCGGCCTGCGCACCGGTTCGCGGATCTCGGTGGCAATGCCCATGTTTCACGGGCTGGGGCTGGGCATGCTGATGCTCACCGTGGCCCTGGGCGGCACGGTGCTCACCCATCGTCACTTCGACGCCGAGGCGGCGCTCGCGCAGGCGTCGCTGCATCGCGCCGACGCGTTCACCGCGGTGCCGGTGGTGCTCGCGCGCATCCTCGCCCTGCCCGACCGGGTGCGTACGCGCAACCCGGTGCCGTACCTGCGGGTCGTGATGTCGAGCGGGGACCGGCTCGACCCGACCCTCGGCCAGCGGTTCATGGACGCCTACGGCGACATCCTCTACAACGGTTACGGTTCCACCGAGGTCGGCATCGGCGCCCTGGCGACACCGGCCGAGTTGCGCGAAGCGCCGGAGACCGTCGGGCGACCGGTCGCCGGCTGCCCGGTGCGCATCCTCGACAAGAACGGCAGGCCCGTCGGCCCGCGCGTCACCGGCCGCATCTTCGTCGGCGGCGAGCTGGCGAGCGAGGGCTACACCGGCGGCGGGGCCAAGACGGTGATCGACGGCATGACCAGCACCGGCGACATGGGCTACCTCGACAACGAAGGCCGGCTCTACATCGTCGGCCGCGAGGACGACATGATCATCTCCGGCGGCGAGAACGTCTACCCGCGCGCGGTCGAGAACGCGCTCGCCCAGCACCCCGCCATCGCCGACAACGCGGTCATCGGCGTTCCCGACGAGAAATTCGGCCACCGACTGGCCGCGTTCGTGGTCTTGCGGCCGGGCAGCGACACCGATGAGGAGGCACTGCGGGAGTACCTCAAGGGCAAGGTCTCCCGATTCGAGCAGCCCCGCGACATCAACCTCGTGGCCACCATTCCGCGCAATCCGGCCGGCAAGGTCGTGCGCAAGGAGCTGTCCGGCTAGCGGCGAAAGCCTCAGTCCTGCTTCGGTTCCAGCGCGGCCACCCGCTGCGCCAGCCAGTTGGGCGCCAGCACCGAGACGACGGTGGCGCCCGCGGTGGCACTGATGACGCCGGTCCAGGCGACGGGGCCCAACGGTGTGCAGCCGAAGAAGTGGCTGACGCCGGGGGTTTGGACGATGGCTACCAGGACGCCCGCGCTGCCCAGCGCCGTGCCCAGCACCAGCGGGCTGTGGCGGCGCGTCAGCAGGGTCTGCGCGAGCTGGGTGGTCACCAGCGCGGTGAGCCCCATGGTCGAGGTGCGGCGTTCGGTGCCCGGAGTCCAGCGTCCGATGGCCCAGGCCGCCGTCGCACCCGCGGCCGTGACGGCGCCCCGGGTGACGATCTGCCGCATCAGCGGCGCGTCGAGGGAGGGCGAGGGCCCGGAGAGCGTCGCCAGCTGGAACGCGCGATGCAGCTCCTCGGCATCGCGGTCGACGCCGTCCTCGGCCTCTTCGGGCTCGGGGTATTGCGGGGTGACCGCGACCGCGAGCGCGGGGAACATGTCGGTGAGCAGGTTCACCAGCAGCAACTGGCGGGTGCCCACCGGCGCCCTGCCGGTGCCCAGCGCGGTCCCGATGAGGGTGAACAGCACTTCGCCGACGTTGCCGCCGACCAGAATGCTCACGGCGTCGCGTACCCCGCCCCACATCCCGCGGCCCTCGACCAGCGCGTCGAGCAGCACACCCAGATCGTTGTCGGTCAACACGATGTCGGCGGCGCCGCGGGCGGCGGACGAACCGCGACCGCTCACCCCGATGCCCACGTCGGCGATCCGGATGGCGGCCGCGTCGTTGGCCCCGTCGCCGACCATGGCGACCGCCTGCCCGCAGTCCTGCAGCGCCGCGACGATCTGCACCTTCTGCTCGGGGCTGACGCGGGCGAAGACCTGGACGTCGGCGGCGACCTTGGCGCGGTCCTCCTCACCGAAGGCGGCGAGTTCGGCGCCGGTGATCTCCCGCGCGTCCGCGGGCAACCCGAGTTGCCGGGCGATCGCCCGGGCGGTCACCGGGTGGTCGCCGGTGATCAGCACGACCCGCCGGCCGGCCTGCACCAGCGCCTCGATCAGCGGCCGCGCCGACGCGCGGGCCGTGTCGGCCAGGCCGACGTAGCCGATCAGCTCGAGGTCGTGCGCCGCGACGTCCACGGCGTCGACGTCGGTGTCCTCCTCGCTGGTCCCGTGCTCCCACCGGCGCTGGGCCACCGCCAGCACGCGCAGCCCCTGCTCGGCCAGGCGCAACACCAACGACTCCGCGTGGGCGGGGCCGGCGTCCGCATCGGCGAAGCGGCAGCGCGGCAAAACCTCCTCCGGCGCGCCTTTGAGCATCAGCATCGGCCCGCCGTTTCCACCGGTCACTCCGATCGCGGCCGAATACCCGCGGCTGGATTCGAAGGGCACCTCCGCGAGCACGGTCCAATCCGAGGCCCATTGCGCGTCAACGGAATTCGCGGCGTTGAGGATCGCCTCGTCGGTGGCGTGCGCGTGGCCGCCCCCATTGTGCGGCTGGGTGCTGCTGCGCGCGGCGGCCCGCAACACCGCGGCGGACTCCGGCGCGCTGACTTCGGGGAATGCGCCGTCCGCGCTCGCGTCGTGCGGGACACCGCGGACGACGCGCAAACGGTTCTCGGTGAGCGTGCCGGTCTTGTCGAAACACACCGTTTCGACCCGGCCCAGGGCCTCGACCGCCCGCGGCGTGCGGACGAGGACGCCGCGGCGCGACAACCGCTGGGCGGCGGCCAGCTGGGCCAGGGTGGCCACCAGGGGCAGCCCCTCGGGGACGGCGGCCACGGCGATGGCCACCCCGTCCGCGACGGCCTGCCGCAGGGATCCCTGATGCAGCAGGGCCAACGCGGTCACCGCGGCGCCGCCGGCCAGGGTCAGTGGCAGGACCTTGCTGGTCAACTCCCGCAACCGGGCCTGCACCCCGGCCGCCGACTCGACGTCGGCGATGGCCGAGATCGCGCGCTGCGCGGCGGTGCCCGCACCGGTCGCCACGACGATCGCCCGGGCGTGCCCCGCCACGATGGTGCTGCCCTCGAACAGCATGCTGGCGCGGTCGGAGTCGGCGACGGCGACCGGCTCGACCTGCTTGTCCACCGGCAGCGACTCGCCGGTCAGGAAGGACTCGTCGACCTCGAGGTCCTCGGCCACCAGCAGGCGCGCGTCCGCCGGCACGACCTCCGGGGCGGCCAGGTCGATGATGTCGCCGGGCCGCAGCGATTTCGCGCTCACCGACACCGTCCGCTCGACGGTCCGGGCGGCCTCCAGCCGGCGGTGCGCGGTGGCGACCGTGGGCAACACCACGCGCCGGGCGTACTGGTCCTGCTCGGCGAAGAGCTCGGCGACCGCGGCCTCGGCCCGCAACCGCTGGACGCCACCGGCGACCGCGTTCGCGGTCATCACGCCCGCCACCAGCAGCGCGTCGACGCTGCTGCCGACGATCGCCGAGGCCGCCGCACCCACGGCCAGGATGGGCGTCAGCGGGTCGGCCAGCTCGGCGCGCGTCGCGGTGAGCAGCCGCCCCACGCGGCTCGCCGGCCCGCGCAGCGGCGCGACCACCGGGTTGTAGGACAGGTCGTCGAGGAGCTGCCGCCAGGGCGCGACGCCGGGCTCGACGGCCAGGGGGCGGGTGCGGCTGGCCAGCCGGGAGTAGACGATCTCCGGGTCCAGGGCATGCCACGCGGTCAGCGGCTGGGGTGTCGGGTCGGCCAGCCGAAGCACCCGCGAGGCGGCGAAGCTGCCCTGCATCAGCGCGGCCGCGGCGGCGGCGTTCACCGGGTTGAGCCAGCGCTGCACGGCGAACGGGCTCAGGGTGCGCGGGTCGCCGGTGACCAGCAACAGCCCCGCCAGGGTGCTGCCGCCCTTGGCCAGGCGCACCGCCGACTCCGTCGCCTCCCGGGCCACCGGCAGCGCCGAAAGGATGCGCACCGCGGCGGCCAGGTCCGTGCCGGTGATGATGTCCGCCGTCCAGGGCGTCGCGGCCTGGGGGTCGTCGAGCGCGACGCCGACGTCGGCGATGGCCAACGCGGCCAAGGTGTCGGTCGATGCGAAGTCGCGGTGCAGCGCGGTGATCAGCAGCACCGGCCCGCGATCCGTGCGCAGGTCGCGCACCGGACCGGTGCACGGGTGGTGTTGCGCCACGTCGCCGGCACCGAGGACCTGACCGCCAGCGTCGCCGTC
>NZ_LZJJ01000367.1:0-11777 GCF_001667625.1 Mycobacterium sp. E1715 | reverse complement strand
ACCCCAACAGATCACAAAATGGCAAATACCATCACCCGGCACATCGCCCAGCAATTGTTTAAGCGGAAAGCAGCTCTTCTCATGCCGAATTCACTCACGAATTCTCGCCCGGTTATGCGCACCCGCTCGGGTGCGTTGCGGGTCAGCTGCGGGACTGCGCGAGGGCGCGTAGCTCGGCGTCGGTGTTGACGTTGGTCAGCGACCGCGACTCCGAGGTCACGATGCGCTGGGCGTCCGACGCATCCACCAGGGCGCGCATCTTGCGCTCGCCGGCGGCCACCAACGCGTCCACGCGGTCGGCCAGGTCGGTCCGGTACACCGCGGCAAGGTAGTGGTCCTGGCCGTCCCACGGCAGCACCACTTCCGCGCCGGTCTCCACCGCCCGACGGGCGAGATCGTCGATGAGTTCGACTGCCAGGAACGGCATGTCGACCGCGCAGACGAACGCGAGCCGCGCCCCGGCGTCGGCCGCCGCGCGCAGCGCCCGCCCCGTCGCCGGCAGCGGCCCCAGCCCACGCAGTTCGTCGCGCATCACCCGAGCCTGCAGTTCGGGGAGCGGCTGCCCCTGGGCGGCCATGACGAGCACCGGGTCGCAACGCTGTTGGAGGACGCCGACGACGTGCTCGACCATCGTGGTCGAGCCGGATCCAGCGGATGGCGGGATCGGGAGGTTGGCCTTGTCGCGGCCCATGCGTTGCGAGGCGCCGCCGGCCAGGACAACCCCGGCCAGGGAGATTGTTTCGCTCACGTCAGTCGACGGTCCAGGTGTCGCGGCCACGCAGCAATGATTGCAGAGCGGCGTCGTCGAACGGCTTCGAGGCCCGCGCGGCCTGCACCTGGGAGCGCGCCGCGTCGTCGTACGTGGGCCGGCTGACGTCCCGGAAGATGCCGAGCACAGTGTGATCGAGATTCTGATCGGACAGCCGGGACAGCGCGAACGCGTAGGCCGAGTCGTCGGTGTGCGCGTCGTGCACCATTATTTCGTCGACGGACACGTCGGCGGTCTTGGCGAACTCGAGGCCGAAGCCGGACTTCACCACGCAGTACTCGCCGTCGGCACCGAAGGTGATCGGCTCGCCGTGGCGGATGTTGATCACCCGCTCCTCGGCGCCTTCCTTGCGGAGCACGTCGAATGATCCGTCGTTGAAAATCGGGCAGTCCTGCAGGATTTCGACCACGGCGGCGCCGCGGTGCTCCGCGGCCGCGCGCAACACCTCGGTGAGCCCGTTGCGGTCGGAGTCCAGGGCGCGGCCGACGAACGTCGCCTCGGCACCCAGCGCAAGCGACACGGGGTTGAACGGGTGGTCCAGCGACCCCATGGGGGTCGACTTGGTGACCTTGCCGACCTCCGACGTGGGCGAGTACTGGCCCTTGGTCAACCCGTAGATCCTGTTGTTGAACAACAGGATCGTGATGTTGACGTTGCGGCGCAGCGCGTGGATCAGGTGGTTGCCACCGATCGACAGCGCGTCGCCGTCACCGGTGACCACCCACACCGACAGGTCCTCTCGGGCCAGGGCCAGACCGGTGGCGATCGCCGGTGCGCGGCCGTGGATGGAGTGGAAGCCGTAGGTCTCCAGGTAGTACGGGAAGCGGCTCGAGCAGCCGATGCCGCTGACGAACACGATGTTCTCGCGGCGCAGCCCGAGCTCGGGCAGGAAGTTGCGAATGGTGTTGAGGATGACGTAGTCACCGCAGCCGGGGCACCAGCGGACCTCTTGATCACTGGTGAAGTCCTTGCCCTTCTGCGGCTGGTCCGTGGTGGGCACGCCGTCGTTCTTCTTCAACCTCGGCGTCAGCCCGAGGTCGGTGCCCGCCAGATTTCCCATCAGGTCGGTCATTCGCTAGCTCCCGCTCCCACCGTTGCCGCCGCCATTCGGGCGACCATCGTCTTGTCTTGCTCGATTTCGGCCAGCGTGCCGCCGATCGCGGCGCGGATGACGCGCCCGATCTCGTCCGCCAGGAACGCGACACCCTGAACCTTGCTGACCGATTGCACGTCGACCAGGTACTTGCCGCGCAGCAACAGTGCCAGCTGGCCGAGGTTCATCTCCGGGCACACCACCATCGGGTAGCGCCGCAGCACCTCGCCCAGGTTCGCCGGGAACGGGTTCAGGTAGCGCAGGTGCGCGTGTGCCACCTTGACGCCCTTGCGCCGCGCGCGCCGACAGGCTTCACCGATCGGGCCGTACGAGCTGCCCCAGCCGATCAGCAGCAACTCGGCGTCCCCGGTCGGGTCGTCGACGTCGAGATCGGGAACCGTGATGCCGTCAATCTTGGCCTGCCGCAACCGAACCATCAGGTCGTGGTTGACCGGCTCGTAGGAGATGGCGCCCGAACCGTTCGCCGCTTCCAGGCCACCGATGCGGTGTTCCAGGCCGGGGGTTCCCGGAACGGCGAATTGGCGAGCGAGCGTCTCCGGGTCGCGGTTGTACGGCTGGAAGGGCTCGTCCGGCTTGGCGAAGGTGTGCTTGATCGGCTGCAGCGTGCCGACGTCCGGAATCCGCCATGGCTCCGAGCCATTGGCGATCGCGCCGTCAGACAACAGGATCACCGGCGTGTGGTATGAGACCGCGATCCGCACGGCCTCGATCGCGGTTTCGAAGCAGTCGGACGGCGAGCGCGGCGCCAGTACGGCTACCGGCGACTCCCCGTTGCGGCCGTACAACGCCTGCAGCAGGTCGGCCTGCTCGGTCTTGGTGGGCAGGCCCGTCGAGGGGCCGCCGCGCTGAACGTCGATGACCAGCAACGGCAATTCGGTCATCACCGCAAGGCCCAGCGCTTCGGACTTCAGCGAAATGCCGGGGCCGGACGTGCTCGTGACCCCGAGGGCACCGCCATACGAGGCGCCGATCGCGGCGCAGATGCCGCCGATCTCGTCCTCGGCCTGGAAGGTGATCACGTTGAAGTTCTTGTGCTTGGACAGTTCGTGCAGGATGTCCGACGCCGGCGTGATCGGGTAACTGCCGAGCACCACCTGAATGCCGGCCAATTGACCCGCGGCGACGATCCCGTAGGCCATCGCGGTGTTGCCCGAGATCTGCCGGTATTCGCCGGACGGCAGCGTCGCCCGCGAAACCTCGTAGGTGGTGCCGAACGCCTCGGTCGTCTCGCCGTAGTTCCAGCCCGCCTTGAGGGCCAACACGTTGGCTTCCGCGATGTCGGGCTTGCGGGCGAACTTCTCCCGGATGAACTTCTCGCTGGTCTCGATCGGGCGGCCGTACATCCACGACAGCAGGCCGAGGGCGAACATGTTCTTGGCGCGCTGGCCGTCCTTCTTCGACGCGCCGATCGCCTCCACGGCGCCGAGCGTCAGGGTGGTCATGGCGACGGAATGCACGACGTAGTCGGACAACTCGTCGGACTCGAGCGGATTCGTTACGTAACCCACCTTGGTCAAGTTGCGCTTGGTGAACTCGTCGGAGTTCGCGATCACCATGCCGCCGCGGGGCAGGTCGCCGAGGTTGGCCTTGAGCGCCGCCGGGTTCATCGCGACGAGCACGTCCGGGCGGTCACCGGCGGTCAGGATGTCGTAGTCGGCAATCTGGATCTGGAAGGAGGAGACCCCGGGCAGGGTCCCTGCGGGGGCACGGATTTCGGCGGGGTAGTTGGGCTGGGTCGCCAGGTCGTTACCGAAAAGCGCTGCCTCGGACGTGAACCGGTCGCCGGTGAGCTGCATGCCGTCGCCGGAGTCCCCGGCGAAGCGAATGACGACTTGTTCCAGGCGCTGACGGTCGGATCCGTTCCGGCGAGCGGCCCCTCCCCGGGACGACTCGTTGTGAGAATCAGACCCGGCTCCGCTGCCGTTCGGATCCACGTATCCGCCTTCCATTCGTTACCGGATAGGCACTTCGCTGGAGTTTTAGGTTACGCGCCAAAAGAGTGGCGTCCCGCGCCCTCAAGCTGTGTGTCACTGCAAGTACCAATTATGGCACTTCTCTAAGGGGTGTATGAGCGTCTCTGGTGCATTACAGATGAATGCTTCAGTGTAAAAAGCCGAAGTCAGGGCGGGAATGGTATGCCTCAGGTCAAAAACTGTGTTATTGGTCACGTCGGCGGGGCGCCGACACCGAGTTCCCTTGGCGCCGTTTCCGGCATCGCGACCAGGTACAAAATCAGGGCCGCCGCCGCGAGCGTTCCCAGGAAGGCGAAGGCGGCGTTGTAGCCGGCGGCCACCACGATCCAGCCCGCGACGAGGTTCGACACCGAGGCGCCGATCCCGGTCGCGGCGGTCACCGCGCCCAGGCTGACGTTGAACCGGCCGCTGCCGTGCGTGACGTCCTGGACTACGAGGGGAAACAGCGCCCCGAACACGCCGGCCCCGACGCCGTCCAGCAGTTGCACCCCGACCAACCAGTACGGGTTTGGCGACAGGGTGTAGAGGAATCCACGCGCGGCCAGGACCGCGAAACCGGTCAGGAAGATCGGCTTGCGTCCCCACGAATCGGCCTTGGCCCCGGCCAGATAGGCCACCGGCACCATGACCACCTGCGCGGCGACGATGCAGCCGGCCATCAGCGCCGTGCCGACGTCCCTGTTGTGCAGCGCCAGCAGCTGGCCTACCAGCGGCAGCATCGCCGCATTGGCGAAGTGGAAGGCGACGACGGTCGCGGCGAAGATCATCAGCCTGCGGTTGTGCAGCAATGCCGCCATCCGGGACGGCGTCTCGTGCGGGGCTCCCCGCACGTGGTCCATGCCCCGCGCGACGTCGTGGTCGATCGCGTCACCCGGAATCCTCAGCGCGGCAAGCACACTGGTGGCCGCCATGACCGCAAGCACCCAGAACACCACCACCGGCCCGAAAAAGTAGGCCAGACCGCCGGTGATGGCGGCGGCCGACGCGTTGCCCGCGTGGTTGAACGACTCGTTGCGCCCGATCCGGCGGGAGAAGAACCGGGGCCCCACGACGCCCAGCGTGATGGCGGCCAGCGCCGGGGCGAAGACCGAGCCGGCGATGCCGGTCACGGCTTGCAGCACCGAGATGGAGTACCGGCCGGGAAACAACGGCATGGCCAACGAACCGGCGGTGACGGTCAATGCGCCGCCGATGATCAGCGCCCGCTTGGCGGTGCTCCGGTCCACCAACGCGCCGGCCGGTGCCTGCGCGACGATCGCCCCGATCCCCCCGACCGCCATGACGAAGCCGATCGACGCCTGGTCCCAATGGTGAGCCAGCAGCAGATAAATCGAGAGATAGGGACCCAGCCCGTCACGCACGTCGGCGAGCAGGAAGTTGAGCAGGTCCAGCGCACGAGTAAGCCGGCGCGGTACGGGGCTGTCGGTCTCAGCGGCGGCCGGCATGGGGATCTAGTACCCAAATGCGCGGCCGGTCGACCGCAAGGCGTTAGGCGCTCTTGTCGCGGCGCTCGGTGCGTGACGGCTTGCGCGGCACGATCGTCGGCAGCACGTTGTCCTGCACGGTCTCCTTGGTCACCACGACCTTGGCGACGTCGTCGCGGCTCGGGATGTCATACATCACCGGCAGCAGGACCTCTTCCATGATGGCCCGCAGGCCGCGGGCGCCGGTGCCGCGGTGGATGGCCTGATCGGCGATCGCCTCCAGCGCGTCGTCGGTGAACTCAAGCTCGACGCCGTCCATCTCGAACAGCCGGGTGTACTGCTTGACCAGAGCGTTCTTCGGTTCGGACAGGATCTTGACCAGCGATTCGCGGTCCAGGTTGGTCACCGAGGCAACCACCGGCAACCGCCCGATGAACTCTGGGATCAGGCCGAACTTGATCAAGTCTTCGGGCATGACCTCGGCGAAGTGGTCGGTGGTGTCGATCTCCGCCTTCGAGCGCACCTCGGCGCCGAAGCCCAGGCCGCGCTTGCCGACGCGTTCGTAGATGATCTTCTCCAGGCCGGCGAACGCCCCAGCGACGATGAACAGCACGTTGGTCGTGTCGATCTGGATGAACTCCTGGTGCGGGTGCTTGCGGCCGCCCTGCGGGGGCACCGACGCCTGCGTGCCCTCCAGGATCTTCAGCAGCGCCTGCTGCACGCCCTCACCGGAGACGTCGCGGGTGATCGACGGGTTCTCGCTCTTGCGGGCGATCTTGTCCACCTCGTCGATGTAGATGATGCCGGTTTCGGCCCGCTTGACGTCGTAGTCGGCGGCCTGAATGAGTTTGAGCAGAATGTTTTCCACGTCCTCACCGACGTATCCGGCTTCGGTCAGCGCGGTGGCGTCGGCGATGGCGAACGGCACATTGAGCATCTTGGCGAGCGTCTGGGCCAGGTAGGTCTTGCCGCAGCCGGTGGGGCCGAGCATCAGGATGTTGGACTTGGTCAGCTCGACCGGCTCGTGCCGGGAGTCACGACCCTTCTCCCCCGCCTGGATCCGCTTGTAGTGGTTGTAGACGGCGACGGCCAGCGTCCGCTTGGCGGTGTCCTGCCCAATGACATAGCCCTCCAAGAACTCCCGGATTTCGACGGGCTTGGGCAGTTCGTCGAGTTTGACGTCGTCGGCGTCGGCGAGCTCCTCTTCGATGATCTCGTTGCAGAGGTCGATGCACTCATCGCAGATGTACACACCGGGACCAGCAATGAGCTTCTTGACCTGCTTTTGGCTCTTCCCGCAGAACGAGCACTTCAGCAGGTCACCGCCGTCTCCGATGCGCGCCATGGTGCTGAGGGCCTACTTCCTTTTCGCCGTTCGTCTAGCTGTGCCGCATGTATCCCCCGACGCTACCCGCTAGATCGGGCCCGACGCGACCATTAGGGCCGAATCGCGTCGGTGGTATTCATGCGTGTTCGTCTTGATGAAACATATAGCCAGACGGCGCCCGTCACTCGCGAAAGACGCGCTTTGCGTGTCTTTGGCGTGTCGCGGTCGTTACCCGACCGAGGCTGGTGCGCCGACCGATTCCCACTTCCGCTGGAGATGCCGGCCCCGGCGAAGCCCGGGCAGATCCCCAAGAAATCACCCTACAGTGGCCGGGTGGGATTGGCTCTGATCAGCGGATCGGTAGTGATCAGCGATGGTGGCTTGGCCACGGAGCTGCAGGCGCGCGGTCACGACCTCTCCGACGCATTGTGGTCGGCGAGGTTGTTGGCGGACGATCCCCGCGAGATCGTCGCCGTGCACGCCGGCTATTACCGGGCCGGCGCCGCGATCGCGACGACGGCGAGCTATCAGGCGTCGTTCGAGGGCTTCGCGTCCCGCGGGATCGACCGGGACGAGGCCGCCGAGCTGCTGCGCCGCAGCGTCGACCTGGCGAAGACCGCCCGTGACGAGGTGGGCGCCGGCGGGCTGCTCGTCGCCGCCTCGGTCGGGCCGTACGGCGCGACGCTGGCCGACGGATCGGAATACCGGGGGCGCTACGGGCTGTCGGTGGCGGCTTTGCGGCGATGGCACCGGCCCCGGCTGGAAGTGCTGGCCGACTCGGGCGCCGACCTGTTGGCGTGCGAGACCGTGCCCGACGTCGACGAGGCCGAGGCACTGGTCGACCTGGTCGCCTCGGTCGGCGCGCCGTCCTGGCTGAGCTACACCATCGATGGCACCAGGACCCGGGCCGGCCAACCGCTGGCGGAGGCGTTCGCGGTCGCCGCCGGGGTGCCGGAGATCGTCGCGGTCGGTGTCAACTGCTGTGCACCCGCGGACGTCCTGCCCGCGATCGAGATCGCCACGGCGGCGGCCGCCAAGCCGGTGATCGTCTACCCGAACAGCGGCGAGCGTTGGGACGGACGGGGCTGGGCGGGGCCGCGGACCTTCTCCGCGGCGCTCGCCACGCAATGGCTTGCGGCCGGGACGAGCATCATCGGTGGCTGCTGCCGGGTCGGGCCGGCCGACATCGCCGAGGTTCGCCGAGCGTGCTCTGAGGGCGGTAAATCGGCTGAAATCTCGCCATGAGAGCACGTTCGCCGAGGAGACTTAGGCGGTCTGCGCGGAGAGCTTCCGGTACTCCAGCACGGTGTCGATGATCCCGTAGTCCTTGGCCTCTTCGGCGGTCAGGATCTTGTCGCGGTCGGTGTCCTTGCGGACCGTCGCGGCGTCCTTGCCGGTGTGGCGGGCCAGCGTGGTCTCCATCAGCGTGCGCATCCGCTCGATCTCGGCGGCCTGGATCTCCAGGTCGGAGAACTGGCCCTGGATCACACCCTGAAGCGACGGCTGGTGGATCAACACCCGAGCGTTGGGCAGCGCCATCCGCTTGCCGGGAGTCCCCGCGGCCAGCAGCACCGCCGCGGCCGAGGCGGCCTGGCCCAGGCACACCGTCTGAATGTCGGCGCGCACGTACTGCATGGTGTCGTAGATCGCCATCAGCGAGGTGAAGCCCCCGCCGGGCGAGTTGATGTACATGGTGATGTCGCGGTCGGGGTCCAGCGACTCCAACACGAGCAGCTGCGCCATGATGTCGTTCGCCGAAGCGTCGTCGACCTGGACGCCGAGGAAGATGATGCGCTCCTCGAACAGCTTGTTGTACGGGTTGGACTCTTTGACGCCGAAGCTCGAGTGCTCGATGAACGACGGCAGGATGTAGCGCGCCTGCGGCTGGATGGGGTGCTGGGTGCTCACTGGGCTTCTCCGTTGGTGATGTGGCTGGCGCGGGTGATGATGTGGTCGACGAATCCGTATTCGAGGGCCTCCTGGGCGGTGAACCAGCGGTCGCGGTCGGAATCGGCCTCGATGCGTTCGATCGTCTGCCCGGTGAATTCGGCGTTCAGCCGGAACATTTCCTTCTTGATGACGTGGAACTGCTCGGCCTGGATGGCGATGTCGGCCGCGCTGCCCGTCACCCCGCCCAGGGGCTGGTGCATCAGGATGCGCGCGTGCGGAAGCGCGTAGCGCTTGCCCTTGGTGCCGGCCGCGAGGAGGAACTCGCCCATCGAGGCCGCCATGCCCATCGCATAGGTGGCGATGTCGCAAGGAGCCAGCACCATGGTGTCGTAGATCGCCATGCCGGCGCTGATCGATCCGCCCGGCGAGTTGATGTACAGCGAGATGTCCTTGTCGGCGTCCTCGGCGGCGAGCAACAGGATCTGCGCGCACAGCCGGTTGGCGACCTCGTCGTTCACCTCCGAACCCAGGAAGATGATGCGCTCGGAGAGCAAGCGCTCATAGACCGAGTCCGTGAGGTTGAGCCCCTGCGAGGGCGAACGCATGTCAGACACGACTGGGTTACCTGCTTTCTCGAGTTCTTCTATTCACCGACACTAACCAACCTGGCCCACTGTTTCGCGCCCACGCTCCCCCTCAATCGGGCGCTTTCGCTCACAGCGTCAAGACCCGGTCACTCCGCCTCGTCGTCGGAGCCTTCGGTTTCCAACGCCTCGTCGGCGTCCTCGGCCTCCTCCGCCTCGCCGGCCGGCTCAGCTGCGTCGGCCTCCGAACGCTTCCCGAAGAACTCGTCGGTGTCGATGGTGTCGCCCTTGGTGTCGGTGACCGTCGCCGCGCGCACCACTTCGGCGATGGCCAGCCCGCGGCGCACGTCGGCGAACATCGCCGGCAGCTGGTTGTTCTCATGCAGGTAGCCCAGCAACTGCTGCGGCTCGATGCCGTACTGCCGAGACGTCGCCACCAACCGCTCGGTCAGGTCGTCCTGGCCCACCTGCACCTCGAGCTCGTCGGCCAGCGCGTCCAGCAGAAGCTGCCTGCGGACGTCGGTCTCCGCCGCGGTGCGCGTCTCGCTCTCGAACTCTTCGCGCGTCTTGCCCTGGCCCGCGAGCGCCTCGTCCAGCCTGGCATCGTCGTGGTCGAGGCCGTGCAACGCGCCGTGAATCGTGCTGTCGTATTGCGCCTGCACGATCGCCTCGGGAAGCGGCACGTCGACCTGCTCGAGGAGCGTGTCCAGAGCGGCGTTGCGGATCTCGTCGGCCTGCTGGGCGCGCTTCACCCGTGCGACCTGGTCGCGCAGGTTGGAACGCAGCTCCTCGATGGTGTCGAACTCGCTCGCCAATTGGGCGAACTCGTCGTCGGGCTCGGGGAGCTCGCGCTGCTTGATCGACTTGACGGTGACCGTCACCTGGGCGTCCTGCCCGGCGTGCTCGCCGGCCGCCAGCTGCGCGGTGAACTCCCGGGACTCGTCCACCGAGAGACCGATCAGCGCGTCGTCGAGACCCGCGATCAGCCGGCCCGAACCCACCTCGTGGGACAGGCCCTCCGCGGACGCCCCCGGCACCTCTTCGCCGTCGATGGTGGCCGACAGGTCGATCGAGACGAAATCGCCGTCGGCGACGGGCCGGTCGACCCCGGTCAGGGTGCCGAAGCGGGCGCGCAGCGACTCCAATTCGGCGTCGACGTCGTCGTCACTGACCTCGACCGGATCCACCGAGATGGTCAGCGCGCTCAGGTCGGGAAGCTCGATCTTCGGGCGGACGTCGACCTCGGCGGTGAACGCCAGCTCCTGGCCGTACTCCTTCTTGGTGACCTCGATCTCGGGCTGGCCGAGGGGCTGCACTTCCGATTCCACGACGGCTTGCCCGTACCGCGCGGGCAACGCCTCGTTGACGACCTGGTCGAGCAGCGCCTCGCGGCCGAACCGGGCCTCCAGCAACTTCGCCGGCGCCTTGCCGGGGCGGAAGCCGGGCAGGCGCACCTGCTTGGCCAGCTCCCGGTAGGCGCGCTGGAAGTCGGGCTCGAGTTCGGCGAACGGCACCTCCACGTTGATGCGGACCCGGGTGGGGCTCAGCTGCTCGACGGTGCTCTTCACGGGGGCGCTCCTCGGTGGTCGTTCCTGGCGTTCGGTGGCCGTGTGCATGCGGCAGTGGTCGTGCTGGTCGGGGTGACAGGATTTGAACCTGCGGCCTTCCGCTCCCAAAGCGGATGCGCTACCAAGCTGCGCTACACCCCGCGCTGACCTCGATGATCCTAAGGCCCCGTAGGGCCGGGTTGGCCACAGGCTTCGCGACGACGTCGCAGACCCTCACGGAGCGATCACAAGACCGCGTCGATTAGATTTGATCTTCGTCGACAGCTACAGTCACGCTCGACTAACACATGCGGGCGTAGCTCAATGGTAGAGCCCTAGTCTTCCAAACTAGCTACGCGGGTTCGATTCCCGTCGCCCGCTCTGGATTAAGGATCTGCTCCTAAGAAAGGCGCCATGAGCGACCTCGAAACGGCCGCGGCAATCCAGGGGTCGTGCGCGCCGGAATTCGTTGGAGTGCGCCACGCGTTCGAGCGGAATTTCACAGTCGGTGATGAAGTCGGCGCGGCCGTCGCCGTGTGGGTCGACGGCACGCTCGTCGTCAATCTGTGGGGCGGCTGGGCCGACGCCGCCCACACGCGACGCTGGCGGCAGGACACCCTGACCACGGTGTTGTCCGGCACCAAGGGTCTGTCGGCCACCTGCGTCCACCAGCTGGCCGACCGCGGCGAACTGGACCTGCAGGCCCCGGTGGCCCACTACTGGCCCGAGTTCGGGCAGGCGGGCAAACAGGACATCACGCTGGCGATGGTGATGAGCCATCGCTCGGGCGTGATCGGCCCCCGCACCCGCCTGCGCTGGGAGGACGTCGCCGACTGGGACTTCGTCTGCGCACAGCTGGCCGCCGCCGAACCGTATTGGGAGCCCGGCACCGCCCAGGGCTACCACATGACCACCTTCGGCTTCATCCTCGGCGAGGTCTTCCGGCGGGTCACCGGACGCACGATCGGCCAATACCTGCGTACGGAGATCGCCGAACCGTTCGGCGCCGACGTCCATATCGGGTTGTCGCTGGCCGAACAACGGCGCTGCGCCGAACGCGTCAACAAGCCGCACGCCCGCGACCTGCTGGCCGATGCGCAGGCGCCCGGCTACCCGACGAGCCTCACCGAGCACCCCAAGGCCGCCCTG
>NZ_LZJJ01000366.1:0-8531 GCF_001667625.1 Mycobacterium sp. E1715 | reverse complement strand
CCCTGCACGTGGCGCAGCAGCGCGGTCACCGCGAACGCGACGAACGGGATCACCGCGGCCTTCTCGAAGAACAGCAGCCCGCCGAAGTACACCAGCGTCCCGGTCACCGCGTAGCGCCCGTTGCCGGTGCGGACCAGCAGCACGGCGTCGCCGCACACCCAGGCCAGCGCGGCCAGCATCGGCAGCGAGTTCAGCGCCGCAGCCCACCAGGCGAACCCCGGCACCGCCAGCGGGGTGAACAGCGCGAACGTCAGCGGGATCAGCAGCACCGGCCGCCAGCCCAGGATGACGTGCAGGGCCCGCAGCAGCGCCAGCGAGGCCAGCAGCTGCAGCACCAGCAGGCTGATCGCCGGCCCCGTCCAGTTCAGGGGGGCCAGCCGGATGATCGCGCCGCCGACCAGGAAGGCGCCGGGCATGACGTGGCCGTCGTGGTCGTCGAACAGGTATGCCGGCGACAGCAGGTTGTGGGTGCCGGCCTTACCGATGAGGATCAGGTCGTCCCAGTAGAAGTAGCCCCCGAACGCCAGCGCCGCGCGTATGCCCAGCGCAGCGGCGATCAGCGCGATGGCCACGGCCGCTATGTATGGTGGGCCGGTGCGCGCACTGGTCACCGGAGCAGCCGGATTCATCGGGTCGACGCTAGTCGACCGCCTCCTGGCCGACGGCCACGCGGTCGTGGGGCTGGACAACTTCGCCACCGGCCGTGCGACCAACCTCGAGCACCTGGCCGACAACCCGTCGCACGTCTTCGTCGAGGCCGACATCGTCACCGCCGATCTGCGGGCGATCCTCGACGAGCACCGGCCCGAGGTGGTGTTCCACCTGGCTGCCCAGATCGACGTGCGGCACTCGGTCGCCGACCCACAGTTCGACGCTTCGGTCAACGTCGTCGGGACGGTGCGCCTGGCCGAGGCGGCGCGGCAGACGGGGGTGCGCAAGGTCGTGCACACCTCGTCGGGCGGGTCCATCTACGGCACGCCGCCGGTGTATCCGACCCCCGAATCGGTGCAGCCCGACCCTGCCTCGCCGTACGCCGCGGGCAAGGTGGCCGGCGAGATCTACCTGAACACCTTCCGCCACCTCTACGGCTTGGACTGCTCGCACATCGCGCCGGCCAACGTCTACGGCCCCCGCCAGGACCCGCACGGGGAGGCGGGCGTGGTGGCGATATTCGCCCAGGGGCTGCTGTCGGGCAAGCCCACCAAGGTGTTCGGCGACGGCGGCAACACCCGCGACTATGTGTTCGTCGACGACGTGGTCGACGCCTTCGTCAAGGCCGCCGGCGAGGCGGGCGGCGGTCAGCGCTTCAACGTGGGCACCGGCGTGGAAACCTCGGACCGGCAACTGCACTCGGCGGTGGCCGCCGCCGTCGGCGCGCCCGACGACCCGGAGTTTCACCCGCCGCGGCTGGGCGACCTGAGGCGGTCGTGCCTCGACATCGGTTTGGCCGAGCGGGTTTTGGGGTGGCGGCCGCGGGTGGGGCTCGACGACGGCGTGCGCCGCACGGTCGAGTACTTCCGCAAGACGCGCGCTCTTTGACGTTGCGCCGAGCGTGGGCACAGCTCGGGTGTGCGTTCGCGGCTTGAGTGCACGAGGGCCTGGGGGCTAGACGTTCGACGCGGATTGAGGAGCGTCGGGCTCCTCGGCGCCCTCGAGCGCGACCGCCCGGGCGAGGCGCGCGTAGCGCAGCTCGAGGTCCTTGAACCGCATGTAGGTGCTGAGCGTGGTGAAGCAGAACGCCATGACGAGCGCGTAGAGCATCAGGTCCGTGCCGCGGCGCACCCCGAACCAGTTCGCGACGACCGTGGTGTCGTCGGGCCGCAGCACGGCATAGACGCCGGCCAGCACGAAGACGACGTAGCCGACCTTGACCCAGGCCCGGGACCGCGCGTTCCTGCGGGACCGCAGCAGGTAGACCAGCAGCGCGATGATCGTCCCGATCAGCAGCACCTGGATCCAGTTCATCGTGAAGTCCTCCCTCGCAGGAACCCGTCGAAGATGATGTTCACCCCGTTGAGGAGCGGCTGGCCCTTCGACTTCGAGTAATCGGTGTAGAGCACCTCTACCGGTTGTTCGACCACGCGCCAATGGTTTTCGGCGATCAGCATGATGAACTCGTTGGCGTGGCTCATCCCGCTCATGGTGATGTCGAGCCCGTCGGCGACCTTCTTGTTGAAGACGCGCAGCCCATTGTTGGTGTCGGTCAGGCCAAGTCGGCGACCGCGCCGGCTCAGCCGCGCGGCGGTCTGCAGCACCAGCCGCTTCAGGAACGGCGGCCGGGCGCCGACACGGGCGCCGAACCGCGTCCCGATGACGACGTCGACGTCCTCCGCGCAGAGCCGGTCGACCATCGCGGCCAGATCCTTGACCCGGTGTTGCCCGTCGCCGTCGAACGTGGCGAAAACCTGCGCCCCAGGCTGTTTGCGCGCGTACTCGACGCCGGTCTGGATGGCCGCGCCCTGCCCCAGGTTGATCGGGTGGCGCACCAGGTGAGCACCGGCGCGCCTGGCGATCTCGCCCGTGTCGTCGGTGCTGCCGTCGTCCACGCACACGACGTTGTCGAAGACGGAACGCACATCGGCGACCACCTCGCCGATGACGGCGGCTTCGTTGAAGGCCGGGATGACGATCCAGGCGCCCGAGTATTTGGCTTCAGTAACCATCTAGCCCACCAGGTTAGCCAGGATCAGCCGGCTAAGCGGTCGGCGCGCGCCAGCGCCACCAGATGAACGCCGATTCCGACCAGCGGGCCGCACAACAGGCCGACCACGGTGCGCGTCTGCAGCGCCAGCGGCAGGAGCAGCAACAGGCCCGACGCGACCGTCGCGCCCACCCAGCCCAGCGCGTATGCCCGGTGCAGCGCGGCCGCGACGGCGCCCGCACCGGTGAGCGTCAGCATCGCGATCGCCACCGCGGCCGCCGTCAGCCAGGCCAGGAGCGCCCCGCCGGCGTGGTACTGCGGCCCGAACGCGACCCGCAGCAGCCAGGGGCCCACCACCCCGGCGGCCAGCACCCCGACCGCGCCGATGCCCCCGATGATGCCGGCCGGGGCGATCAGGGCGCGGATGCGGTCGCTGCGCGCGTCGACGAAATGCGCGATCAGGTTGCCCTGCATGGCCGTCAGCGGCACCAGCAGCGGCGCCCGTGTCAGCGTCACGGCGAGGATGATCACCCCGCCCTCGGCGCCGAGCTCGTTGCTGGTCAGCTTCAACAGCACCGGAAACCCCATCACCAGGATCGCGCTGGCGCCCGCGGCGGTGATCGAATGGGCGGCCCCGCGGAGGAAGGTCTGGGCCCCGCCGGGTGTCAACAACCGGGAGGCCGCCCGGGCCGAGGGCGACGCGACCAGCATGATCAGCCACGCGACCGCGCCCGCGACCGTGGCCCACAGGAAGCCGACCAGGCGCCAGCCGAGCAGGACGGTCGCGGCGGCGACGGCGACCCGGATGACGGCGTCGGTGACCATCAGGGCTCCGTAGCCGGTCCATCGATCGGTGCCGGCCAGCATGCCCAGCAGGGTGGCGTGCACGCAGAACCCGGCCAGCCCGACGCTGAGCAGCCCGACCGACAGCCAGCGTTCCTCGACGAAGACCCGCCCGCTCCACAGCGGCGAGGTGCCGGCGATCACCACGGCCGCGCCCACCCCGACCAGCATGGCGACCCGCAGCGGGTGGGTCCGCGGTTCGTCGGCAACGCGCAGGACATCCGGGAGGTGCCGGGTCGAGCGGACCTCCCGGGTGGTCTCTTGGAGCAGACCGTTCGCGGCGCCGGTGACCAGACCGAAGGCCCCCCAAAAAACCCCGAACACCGAGAAGCCGCCCGGCGCCAGGTCGCGGGCGGCGAGGTAGATGACCGCGTACCCGCACAGGGCGGTCAGCGCCGTCGCGGTGGCGACCCGGGCCACGCTGCCGCGCGTGATCGGACCGGCGCCGGTGGACGCTGGGGTACCGCCGACTTCGGGCATCGCCACAATCTGAAAATAGTAAGTCCCGTGGACACGGGTCTGCGGCGGCGACCGCTGTTCGCTATCGTGGGCGGCTGTCGGAAAGGACCTTGGCCGCCTTGCGCATCTTCGGGATCTCGCTGTTGGTCACCGTGGCGGCCCTCGCGGTCGGATATGCCCACGGCGGCCTGAAGGACCTCTTCCTGCTGCTGGTACTCGCCACCCTCGAGATCTCGCTGTCGTTCGACAACGCCATCATCAACGCCGCGATCCTCAAGCAGATGAGCCCGTTCTGGCGGCAGATGTTCCTGACCGTCGGGATTCTGATCGCGGTGTTCGGGATGCGGCTGCTCTTCCCGCTGTTGATCGTGTGGGCAACCGCGGGCCTCGATCCGGTTCGTGCGATGGAGTTGGCGCTGCATCCGCCGCCGCACGGCGCGCTGGAATTCCCCGACGGCTCACCGAGCTACGAAAAGCTGATCGCCGCCGCGCATCCGCAGATCGCGGCGTTCGGCGGGACCTTCCTGCTGATGCTGTTCCTGGATTTCGTCTTCCACGACCGAGACATCAAGTGGCTCAAGTGGATCGAGATCCCGTTCGCCCGCATCGGGCGGCTGGGCCAGGTGCCGGTGGCGGTGGCCGCTGTCGCGCTGGTCCTGGTGGGAACGGGATTGGCGCATTCCGGTGCGGAGCGGGCGACGGTGCTGACGGCCGGGTTGCTCGGGCTGGTGACGTACCTGGTCGTCAACGGTCTGAGCCGGGCGTTTCGGCCGCCGGACATCGAGGCGGCCTCGGCGGGAAAAGCGGCCGGCAAGGCCGGCCTGACCATGTTTCTCTATCTCGAGGTGCTCGACGCCGCGTTCTCGTTCGACGGGGTCACCGGCGCCTTCGCGATCACCTCGGACCCCGTCGTCATCGCGCTGGGCCTCGGGCTGATCGGGTCGATGTTCGTCCGGTCCATCACCATTTTCCTGGTCAAGCAGGAAGCGCTGGACCGCTACGTCTACCTGGAACACGGCGCGCACTGGGCGATCGGCGTGCTGGCGGTGATCATGCTGCTGTCGATCAACCCGCACTTCGAGGTTCCCGACGCCCTCACCGCTTCCGTCGGCGTGGTGTTCATCGGGGCCGCGCTGGGCTGGAGCGTGTTGCGCAATCGGCGCCAGGCCAGGGCGGCCGCGTCGCCGGCGGCCTAGGCCTCGATCTGGCCCGCGATGCGCCGTTCGATGCTGACCCTCGCGGGGGCGGGCAGCGCGATCAGGCCGTCCAGTTCCTTGCTCGCCCGCACGTAGGCATGCTGTCGCTCCTCGCGGGTGGCGGCGTCGTCCTGCGCGAGGTGCAGCAGGCTCTGGGCCCGCGCCATCCGTTGTTGCTCGTCCGCCGAGAAGTCGCTGCGGCGCCGGCGAATCGCCTCCGCCTCGGCGATCTCGAACGCACTGATGTACTCGTGGACGGCGTCGCGGTATTCGGCCAACGCGTCGCGGTCGCCAAGCAGATCTTCGGGCGGTTCCGGCCGCAGTAGGTCCGCATGCCGCTTCGCCTTGTGAAACGCGACGGTCAGGGGAGCCCGCATATCGGTCATCATCGGGAAGTCCAGCAATCGCGCGATATCGACCTCGTAGTCGAGCCACCGCGCGTCGGTCCGATCATGCGCCTCAACGAGTTTGGCGATCTCTCGTCGGTCGCTGTCCCGGTTCGTCCGCGCCCGCCCGGAGGCCTCGGCCACCGCGATCTTGGCTTGCTGCTTGAGCCGATACCGTTCGAGCCGTCGCTCGGCCCGCCGCTCGTTCGCGGCGGCGACGGCCCGAAGGCCTCCACCGATTGCGCCGCCCAGCGGGAAGACCAGCCACCAGAAGTTGGCCGCGAAATGCAACACCGGGGTCACATCGCCAGGATGCCACCGGAAACCGGTGTGCGGTTACGCCGTGAGCGTCACCGCACGCCGTAAGGCGTCAGTGCCCGTTCGACTTGAACCGCTCCACCGAGCGCTGCACCTCGGCCTCGGCGTCCGCGCGGCCGACCCAGTCGGCGGCCTTGACGAACTTGCCCGGCTCGTTGTCCTTGTAGTGCTCGAAGAAGTGCTTGATGTCGTCCAACTCGTACTGCGGGACGTCGCCGATGTCCTGTACGTGATCCCACCGGTGGTCGCCGGCCGGCACGCACAGCACCTTGTCGTCGCCGCCTTTCTCGTCGACCATGCGGAACATCGCCACCGGCCGCACCTCGATCAGCACACCCGGGAACACCGGCTGGGGCAGCAGCACCAGCGCGTCCAGCGGATCCCCGTCCTCGCCGAGGGTGTCCTCGATGAACCCGTAATCAGCGGGATAGGCCATCGGGGTGTGGAGATAGCGGTCCAAACGCACACGTCCGGTCTCGTGGTCGATCTCGTACTTGTTGCGCTGGCCCTTCGGAATCTCGATGGTCACGTCGAATTGCACTGGGCGCTCCTTAGATCTGGGCGTTTCGCGGTGGTCCGTTTGCGTCGGGGATCACCCTAGTCGAGGCCTGTGCGGCGGATTCGGCAGAATGGGCGGGAGACAGTCAGGAGAGCGATGGGTCCCACTCGCTGGCAAAAATCCACCCATGTGTTCGTCGGGTTGGCCGTGCTGGCGTTTGTCGCCGCGGTGGTCGCGGCGGCAACGTTTTTCACCTCGGCGGGGCACGGCGGCAACAATTCGCACGCCCCGATGCCGCCCCCACACGCGCCGACCGTCAAGCCGGGAATGGTCCCGGTCAGCGACACCGCCGAGACACCGAGCCCCGCCGGGGTGGCGGCCGTGCTGGGGGCCGTGGCCGCCGATCCCAACCTCGGCAGGTTGGGCGCCCGGGTCACCGACGCCCTGACCGGAAAAGAGCTCTGGCAGGTCGCCAACGACATGCCGCTGGTGCCGGCGTCGACGAACAAGGTGCTGACGGCGGCCGCGGCCCTGCTCACGCTGGACCATCAGGCCCGGATCAGCACGCGGGTGGTGGCCGGCAGCCAGAACGCCCAGGGGCCCGTCGTGCTGGTCGGTGCCGGTGACCCGGCGCTGTCGGCCGCGCCGCCCGGCGTCGACACCTGGTACCGCGGATCGGCCCGGATCAGCGACCTCGTCGAGCAGATCCGCCGCAGCGGCGTGACGCCAACCACGGTGCAGGTGGACACCTCGGCGTTCAGCGGGCCGACGATGGCGCAGGGATGGGACGCGGCCGACGTCGACAACGGCGACATCGCGCCGATCGAGTCGGTGATGATCGACGCCGGGCGCATCCAACCGACCACCGTCAACTCCCGGCGCTCCCGCACCCCGGCGCTGGACGCCGGGCGGGAGCTGGCCAAGGCCCTTGGCCTGGACCCCGCGGCGGTGACGGTCGCGACGGCCCCGTCCGGCGCGCGGCAGCTGGCCGTCGTGCAGTCGGCGCCGTTGGTCCAGCGGCTGTCGGAGATGATGGACCACTCCGACAACGTGATGGCCGAATGCATCGCCCGCGAGGTGGCGGCAGCGATCAACCGGCCGCGCAGCTTCGCCGGCGCCGCCGATGCCGTGTCCAACCGGTTGAGCACCGCGCACGTCGACACCGGCGGCATCACGTTGATGGATTCCAGCGGGCTTTCCGTCGACGACCGGTTGACCGCCAAGACACTCGACGGCGTGCTGCAGGCGGCCGCAGGACCCGACCAGCCGGCGCTGCGGGCGCTGCTGGACCTCCTTCCGATCGCCGCGGGGAGCGGAACGCTTGGCGACCGTTTCACCGATGCGGGCTCCAATCAGGGGCCGGCCGGCTGGTTGCGCGCCAAGACCGGATCGCTGACCGCCGTCAACGCCCTGGCCGGCGTGCTCACCGACCGCAGCGGACGGGTGCTCACGTTCGCCTTCATCTCCAACGCCGCCGGACCCAACGGCCGCAACGCGATGGACGCCCTGGCCACCAAGCTGTGGTCCTGCGGGTGCTCATGAGCCCGCCCTCGGAGCTGACGCTCGGCACCGCGGTGGACTGGGGCTTCGCGGCCACCGTCGGCCAGCGGCTGGCCCGGCCGGGTCCGCCGTCCAGCGACTACACCCGGCGGCAGGTGATCGACGAGCTGACCAACTCGGCCGCAAAGGCCGAACCGCCGGTGCGCGAGGTCACCGGGTTGGTCACCCAGGGCGCCGTGCCTGCCGCCCGCATCGTCGACCGCCCGCAATGGATCGGCGCGGCCGCGGAGTCGATGCGGGTGATGATGAACGGCGCCGAGAAGCCGCGGGGCTTCCTCACCGGCCGCGTCACCGGCGCGCAGACCGGCGCCGTGCTGGCGTTCGTGTCGTCCGGGATCCTCGGCCAGTACGACCCGTTCGCGGCCGCGAAGCAGGGCTGCCTGCTGTTGGTGTATCCGAACGTGATCGCCGTCGAGCGGCAACTGCGGGTCGAGCCCTCCGACTTCCGGCTGTGGGTCTGCCTGCACGAGGTGACGCACCGGGTGCAGTTCACCGCCAACCCGTGGCTCTCCGAGCACATGTCGCAGGCGCTGGCGCTGTTGACCCGGGACGTTGGTGAAGACGTCGGGCAGGTAGCGAGCCGGCTCGCGGATTACGTGCGCAACCGCGGCAACGGGGCGCCGGACAGC